>JAISDY010000137.1 GCA_031264425.1 Endomicrobium sp.
GGTTTTTGCGGTGAAAAATTACGCAGCATTGCTATAGTGGATTTTATCTTGGAGAAATCTTGAGCCTCTTTCTTTCGCTTTACTAATCGCTCTGTCGTCATCAATAGACTCCTAAACTAAAATGTTCATATAATAAGCCAATAATATATTTTATGAGAACTTTTTTTCTCTAAAGTAAAATTTCCTTTAAAAATCATTATTATTTATTATCGTATCCGTCCGCCTTTGCATTCCATACAGATAAGCGAATCAGAAACGCTATAAATCCAAGCGAAACTAGGAATACCAGCGCAGGCGTCCAGCCAAAGTTTTGAGTTATTATCCCTACTCCAAACCCTGTAAAGATAACGCTTAAATAAGCGCAAAGCCCAATAAATCCAGACGCAGAGCCCGCAGCACTCCTTGTTGCAAGTTTTGCGACTGCGGTAGTGCCTTGAATCTGGGCTGAATAAGTGAAGAAGCCCGCCAAAGATAATAATAATAAATATACGCCCATCGTCGCATTGGGAATGGCTAGAAAAAGAATTAAAGAAGTTAGACTAAGAGCCAATGATACTTGAGATGTTCTGTGTGCCCTGCCTCCAAAGAACCTATCCGTAACAAATCCTGATGAAAGAGTACCCAACACGCCGGCAGCTTCAAAAATTGCAACAACCCAAACAGCATTTATAAGTGAAACTTGTTTAGTCTCCTTCAACAAAGTTGGACCCCAATTTAAAATTGCAAACCGTAGACAATAAACGCCAATTTGAGATATTGCGATAATCAAAAGCGGTTTATTTCTAAAAACATTTTCACTAATAATTTGAAAATATTCTTTTCTTGTAAACGCTTGAACTGACTTCTTGTTTTCTAAATTGTCAAATCCCAGCTGGCTAGGGCAATCCTTAATATATTTGAGTTAACATAATTCCGATTAATACTATTCCTATGGGAGCCCAAAAACACCATTGCCATCCCCAAAGACGTAGCAATATACCCGCAGGCGATTACAATTAAGAAAGCTCCTAGCGAATGCCCAGTATCCACGATACTTGTCCATGTTGCAAACTTGTCAGGATGAACCCAGTTGGACTGCATTTTCGTAACGGGAGGATACCCGCAAGCTTGCGCCATTGCGTTGAGTACCCATAGAGCGCCTATCCAAATTGCCGTAGTTTGAAACCCTAAGACAAAACTAATAAAACATGACAAAAGCAGCGCAGTTTTGAAAATTTTTGCAGCACTAAATTTGTCACACGCCATACCGCACAAAAAACGCGAGATTCCATAGGTAAGACCATGTAAAGTCATAATTAAGCCAATTGTCGTCTTTGAAATCCCTAAATCTGAATTTAAGAAAGGAACTGCAATGCTAAAATTTTTTCGTAAAAAATAGTATAGCGTATAACAAACCATTAAACTAAGACTTAGTTTTATCTGCGAAATAATAAATTTCCGGTTTTCTCTCATGGTGCCTCCACCTCTTTAATCAAGCTCATTATTCTTCAGGTCTCTCTAATAGCTTTAGCGAGCCATTTTTATTATCATTTATATTCCACTTTTGGAGCTTTGTTAATCTCAAAATCTCTCTTTTTGCCTATCCGACAAAGTCATGTTCCAAAGAGTCAAACAATATCAAGATGGCTTATTTGTCAGATTTTTACGAACTTTACTTTAGATAGTTTTACCAATTCTGTGTTCAAGCCACATTAATGGTTAAAAGAATTCTTAAAAAGTATGGAATACCATGTTTTCGCTACGACAATATAACCTTTTTCATGTAAAAAAGAATATAAAGCAGATTCTCTAAAGTCCATAAAATCTTTATTCTTGTCATAATAAGTTAAATCTTCAACAAGAAAGTAATCAGGTGCGTATTTGTCATAATTAAACGATTTTAATATTTTCATTTCATAGCCTTCAACATCAATGGTTATAAAATCTATATGTTGTCCTTTAGGCAGATACTCATCCAGTATATCGTTAATATTATGCATTTTTACTTGAATTATTTTTGCTTCTTTCCTGTTTTCATTGCTCCACGTTTTGTAAAGCTTTTTATCAAAAGTGTTTGAAGAATCGCTTTTTGAAAAATAAAAATAATCTAATACTGTATTTTTATCAGAAATACCGGCATTAATGTTTATATCACGTTTTCTCATTTTGTTAAATAATTTAATGGAGTAAGGATTAGCATCTATATTTATACCTCTCCAACCTTTTTTATAAAATAGATATGTATTTGAAGCACGCGCAGGATGATATGCACCTATATCTATGTAAAAACCTTTCTTTTTTTGACAAAAATAATTTAATAATACATCTTCGCCAGTTTCCTCGTAATAATGTTTAGACCATATTCTTTTTATTCTAAAAAAGTCTAATAAATTCTTAAAAAAATTTTTAATGTATGTATGTATGTAAGATTTTTCATGTCTGTTATTTTAAACTAAATATACTCGTCCCTTATGCCGTTGTCTATATTCTTAAAAAACTTGTCCAACACTTTAATACTGGCGTTATCAAGTTTATTTTTATATTCCTCTATAAGATTGTAACCCAATTCTTTTATTTCAGTCGTTGCAAAATCTTCAAGATATTCTTTTAAAGTTACTAGAGCATTTATATCGCACATATGTTTTATTGCTCCGGGTTTTGCCAAATGCATAAAATGTTCGCCTGTTCTGTTTTTGCGGTAACACGCAGCGCAAAAACTCGGAATTAAACCTTGAGAAAGCAAAGATTTAACTATTTCGTTCAATGTGCGTTGATCATTTAGACTAAATTGCCTTTCAAGTCTATCGTTATGGCGGGAAGAGTCTTCCTCATATCCGCCGGGAGTAACTTTTGACTCGGCGCTTATTTGCGAAACGCCCAAATTGACCAAAATATCTCTAAGGCGGGCAGTTTCTCTTGTTGACATTATTATTCCCGTATAAGGAACCGATAATCTTAAAACCGCAACCAATTTTTTAAAATCTTCATCAGAAATATGGTATTCCGGATTGTCAGCATATGAGGATCCCGGAGCAGGCTCAATGCGAGGAACTGAAATTGTATGGGGTCCTAATCCATAAGTTTTCTCCAAATATTCTATATGCATTAACATGGCAAGTATTTCAAAACGGTAATCATAAAGACCTAACAAATGACCTATGCCGACGTCGTCAATACCAGCCTTAAAAGCATTATCAACAGCATCCAAACGATTGTCAGGATCGGATTTTGCCCCCGCTACGTGAAGTGTTCTATAAGTAGCGTCATGGTAAGTCTCTTGAAATATCTGGTAAGTCCCTATGCCTGACTGTTTCAATCTTTTAAATTGCTCAATACTCATAGGCGCCACGTTAATGTTTACTCTTTTTATTTTGTTGCCTTTATATTCCGCATCGTAAATAGCTTTTACCGCATCAACGTAATAATCTACATTTTCTTGGGAAGAAGTCATCTCGCCGGCAACCATTAAAATGCGTTTATGACCTCTCTTGAGGAGTATTTCGGTTTGTTCTTTTATTTCTTGATGGGAAAGTTTTTTTCTTACGGTGAGCTTATTATTTGCCGCAAAACCGCAATATAAGCAACTGTTAGAGCAAAGATTGCTTATGTATAACGGAACAAACATTACCACGCGTTTGCCGTATATTCTGTTTTTAACATATGCGGCTGCATCGTAAATCTTTTTTAACAAAGAGACTTCTTTAACAGACAAAAGTTTGGCAGATTCTTCAAGAGTAAGCCTTTTTAAAAGCCGGGTCTTTTTTAAAATATATTCTATTTCTTGTTCTGAAACATTTAAATCCAACAAGGAGTTTATTTTTGCTTCGTCTATATGTTTCAA
>JAISDY010000040.1 GCA_031264425.1 Endomicrobium sp.
TATTGCGCTGCAGTTGTTATATCGGCGAGCCACAACCCTTATAGAGACAACGGAATTAAAATTTTTAATTCTAATGGATATAAACTTTCAGATTCTATAGAAAAGAAAATAGAGGCAAAGATAAATAAACACATCGCTTCAAAGGACGTTTTGCCAATAAAAAAGATCTCCTTAAAAGAAAATTTAAAACTTATAAAATTTTACGAAGATTTTATTGTAAAAAATTTCTTAGGTAAGAAACTTAAAGGCAAGACCATAGTTTTAGATTGCGCACATGGCGCTTCCTATAAATGCGCTCCGCGCATTTTAAAAAAATTGGGCGCAAGCGTCATAGCATTAAACGTTAATCCTGACGGTAAAAATATAAATTTAAATTGTGGCGCGTTATACCCTCAATCGCTGTGTAAAGCTGTAAAAAAATATAATGCTTTTTGCGGGTTCGCCTTTGACGGTGATGCCGACAGATTGATATGTGTTGACGAAAATGGCATGATAAGAGACGGAGATTATTTTTTATCTTCAATGTCTATATGGTTGAAAAGTAAAAAGAAACTTAAAAACAATATTTTAGTTTCAACTGTTATGGCAAATATGGGATTGTTCCGCGCTTTAAAGAAAGAGAAAATAAAAGTTATATCTTCTAAAATCGGCGACAGATATGTTATGGAAGATATGAGGAAGCATAAAGCCTCTTTTGGCGGAGAGCAGTCAGGGCACTTCATATTTAAAGATATATTAGCCACCGGCGATGGAATTTTGAGTTCTGTTATGATTCTTTCCGCTTTGAGCAGCACAGGCAAAACAATGTCAGAATTTATGAATGTTATTGAGAAATTTCCGCAGGTTTTGGTAAATAGAAAAGTGATGAGGAAAGTTCCTCTTGAAAAACTTTCTAACTCGTATAATCTAATAAAAACTTGCGAAAAATCTCTTGGTTCTGACGGACGCGTGCTTGTGAGATATTCAGGTACAGAAAATCTTTTGAGGGTTATGGTTGAGGGTAAAGATGGTGGCGAGATTAAGAATATTGCCGAAAGTATAGCCGATGCGGTTGAGAAAGAAACATCTCTACAATAAAGCAGAGAGGCGGAAAGATGATAAAATTAGGCGTAAACATTGACCACATAGCTACGTTAAGGCAAGCTCGCAGAGAAGGCGTTCCGTCGGTTGTTGAAGCCGCACTTGTGTGCGAAAAAGCCGGAGCGGATGGGATTACTGTTCATTTAAGAGAAGACAGAAGACATATTCAAGACTATGATGTTTACAGCTTGCGAGAAATTTTAAAAACTAAATTAAATCTAGAAATGGCTGCGACAGAGGAAGTTCTTGGCGTTGCTTTAGACGTTAAGCCTGATTCTGTGTGTATAGTCCCGGAAAAAAGGGAGGAACTCACCACCGAAGGCGGTCTTGACGTTAAAAATAACAAAGAAAACCTTTCTAGTATTATATCTAAACTTAAAAAAGCTGGAATTATGGTTAGCATATTTATTGATGCGGATCTGGAACAAGTTTCCGCTTGTTCTGAAGTTGGAGCAGATGCGATTGAGTTGCATACTGGAAAATATTCTTTACTTTTTAAAGAAAGCGATTCTTCGTCAAAAGAATGGAAAGGTGAGCTTAAGAGAATTGCTGAGGCTTCAAAGGAAGCTCTTAAAAGAAAGCTTATATTGAATGCCGGGCATGGACTTGATTACGAGAATGTGGGTCAAATCTGTAAAATTCACGGAATGAATGAGTTTAATATAGGATTTTCAATAATTTCTAAAGCAATATTTGACGGTCTTCAAAAAGCAGTTTTTGATATGAGAAACCTGATAGAGCAGAACTCAAATTTGTAAATTCTAGAGAGGACTATGCATGTGCGGAATAGTGGGTTATATAGGCGAAAAAAATGCTGTAGATATAGTTCTTGATGGATTAAAGAAACTTGAATATAGAGGATATGATTCTTCAGGTATTGCCGTTGTTAAAGACGGAGAGTTACAAATTAGACGAAGCGTAGGCAAATTAAAAAATCTTGAAGAAAATATAGAAAAAAAGCATTTAAAAGCGAATATCTCTATAGGACATACTCGTTGGGCTACGCACGGTAAGCCGTCGGAAGAAAACGCTCACCCTCACACAGATCCGACCAAAAGCATAGTTATAGTTCATAATGGAATAATAGAAAATTATGCCGAATTAAAATCAGGTCTTGAAAAAGAAGGTAGGGAATTTAAATCTGAAACCGATACTGAAGTAATAGCTCATCTTATAAAAAAACATTACAAAAGTAATTTGCTTTTTGCAGTTCAGGAAACTCTTAAAGAAGTAAAAGGTTCATATGCTCTTGGCGTAATATGTAAAGATGAGCCGGATAAAATAATATGCGCAAGACAAGACGCTCCTCTTATCGTTGGCATAGGCGAAGGCGAAAACTTTTTAGCTTCGGATATTCCGGCACTGCTTTCTTACACCCGCAATATGATTTTTCTTGAAAACGGCGATATTGCCGAACTGACTGCCAACACAATAACAATAACCGATATTGAAAATAACGTAAAAAACAGAGAAGTAAAAAATATAAAATGGGATTGTGTACAGGCTGAAAAAGAAGGCTATAAACATTTCATGCTTAAAGAAATACATGAGCAGCCTAGAACTATTGAGGATACTTTCAGAGGTAGAATTTATCCCGATGAAGGTCGTGTTTATATTGAAGAAGTCAAATTGTCAAAAGAAGATATTAAAAATATATCAAATATTTATATCGTTGCTTGCGGAACTTCTTATCATTCTGGACTTGTTTCAAAATTTCTTTTTGAGAATTTTGCAAAAATGCATACAGAGGTTGATATCGCGTCAGAGTTTAGATACAGGGAGTCTATTTTAAACGATAGGATTCTTGTTATAGTCATTTCTCAATCAGGAGAAACGGCAGACACTTTAGCGGCTCTAAGGCTTGCTAAGAGTAAAGGCTGCATAACTTTGGCGGTTTGCAATATTGTCGGGTCTAGCATGAGCCGCGAGGCTGACCATGTGTTATACACTCACTGCGGACCTGAAATAGGCGTTGCGTCCACGAAGGCTTTTACTGGGCAGATGACTGCTCTTTATATGCTTGCATTGGATTGGGCGTGTAGAAAGGAAAGTCTTTCAAAAGAAGAGTTAAAAAGATATTTAAAGGAACTATGGGAAGTTTCCGTAAAGGCAGGAAATTTTTTAAAACAGGCTGAAAGCGTTCATGAAGTTGCCAAAAAATTTGCGCATAAAAGGGATTTTTTATACTTAGGTAGAAATGTTAATTACCCAGTTGCCCTTGAGGGTGCGTTAAAGTTAAAGGAGATTTCTTATATACATGCCGAAGGGTATGCGGCTGGCGAAATGAAGCACGGTCCCATAGCTTTGATTGATGACGATATGCCTGTGGTTGCTATAGCTGTTAAGAGCAGAGTTTACAAAAAAATAATTTCAAATATTGAAGAAGCAAAGGCAAGAGGCGGCACTATTATATTAATAGCAAGCGAATCTGACAGAACTGCTTCAGACAAAGGAGACAGCGTAATATATGTTCCGGACTGTGACGAGTTCGTTTCTCCTATTTTATCTGTAATTCCTCTCCAATTGTTGTCTTATTATGTGGCAGTGATGCTAGGTTGCGATGTTGACCAGCCTAGGAATCTTGCCAAATCGGTTACAGTTGAGTAAGTTCTGTTTTGTATTTTCTCTAAGCCTTTGACTGAAGAGCTTTAGGAATTTCCCTGCATGGAGCGGTATTCTATTTAGTCTGGTTGTTTGTTATACTGTGTGAAGTTACGGACTCTAGTTTCAATTTTTTCAGAAATCTTATAATTAAAAAATTTAAAATGAACATAGGCATAGACATAGAAGAAGTTAAAAGATTTGATAAGTACGTGAAAGATAAAACATATCTTGAACGTATATTTTCAAAAGAGGAAATATTATATTCTTTAGCTAAAAAAAACGCAGCGCAGCATTTAACTGCTCGCTTTGCGGCTAAAGAAGCCGTATGGAAGGCTTTAAGCTCAAAGAATAAGAAGCTTATAATAACCGATATATCTGTCAGAAACGATAAAGACGGCAAACCTCAAGTTTATGTAAAGAATAAGAAGTATAATAAAATAAATATATCATTGTCTCATACGAAAAAATACGTCGCGGCGGTTGCAATTGCTTTTTAACGTTATGAAGAAACAAGAAATTAAAAACTTCATCTGCAAATTAAAAAGAAAGCCTGACAGCCACAAATATGATTTTGGACATGTTTTAGTCATTGCAGGTTCTAAGACCATGCCCGGCGCAGGAGCTTTATGCTGTTTAGGAGCATTTTATTCTGGAGCGGGTCTTGTAACATATGCGGTTAAGGAAAATTTTTTAATTCAAGCATGTTCGTTATCTAGACCAGAGACGCTGTTTTACATATATAAAACAGCGTCGGATATTCTTAACTACGTCAAATTAAGAAAAGTTACGTCTATAGTTATAGGACCTGGACTTAAATCAGATTATAAATTTGTTCATAAGATTATTTCTTCAGTTAATATTCCTATAGTTTTAGACGCCTCGGGAATTTCCGTTTTTAATGGTATTTCAGGTAAGCTTAATGACGCAAAATCTAACCTTATATTAACGCCTCACTTGGGGGAATTTTCCAAACTTTTGAATATTTCAGTTGATTCCATAAAAAGTAATAGAGCAAAAATAGCGTCGGATTTTACTGACAAAAAATCTCTTATATGCGTTCTTAAAGGTAAGGATACGCTTGTTACTTCAGATGGAAAAATTTATACAAATAATACGGGTACTCCCGCTATGGCTACAGCGGGGAGCGGCGATGTTTTGAGCGGGATGATAGCCGCATTTATAAATATTGGCGACGATATTTTTGAGGCTGTAAAGTTTGCGGTATTTGTTCATGGGTTGGCGGGAGAGTTGGCTGAGAAAGAAAAATGCCAAATAAGTATTGTTGCAAGCGATATAGCTGAAAATATTTATAGAGCCATAAAGCAAATTTCTCATTGATTATATATGGAGACAAAATGAATTTTGAAAGAAAAGTTATAGAAAACAGAAGACATATACATAAAAACCCAGAGCTTGGCGGAAAAGAATTTAAAACTGCAAAGTTCATTGAGTCTAAACTTAATGAATTGAAAATTCCATATAAACGGGTTGGCGGTACTGGGGTGGTCGGTATTATAAAAGGAAAATTTTCTGGGAAAACAATAGCTTTAAGAGCTGATATAGATGCTTTAGGTGTTTGCGAGTATAATGATATTGACTATAAGTCAGTAAATACGGGAGTTATGCATGCTTGTGGTCATGATGCGCACACTGCGATAATGCTTGGAGCGGCAGAACTTTTAAATATGAAAAAAAACGAATTGAAAGGAAATATAAAGTTTATTTTTCAACCAAGTGAGGAAAATTCCAATGGCGCTAAAGTTATGATAAAAGCTGGGGTTCTGAAAAATCCAGATGTTGATTTTATTTTGGGAACACATGTAAGCCCTTGGATAAAATCAGGCAAAATAGGTTTAAAGTATGGCGCTATGATGTCTGCGGTTGATCAAATAAAGATAGAAATTATTGGAGCTATAGCGCATGGAGCTTATCCTCATAAGGGCAAAGACGCACTAGTTGCAGCATCAGTGTTTGTAAATATGGCGCAAAGCGTTATATCAAGGGAAACTGACCCTACGGAGGACGCTGTTATAACGTTTGGGAAGATAGAAGGCGGCGATGCGTATAACGTTATCTGTAAAAGTGTAACTTTGCTCGGTACAGTAAGAAGTTTTAATAAAGAAATAAGAAAATTGATAAAGGCAAGTATCTTAAAGAAAATTAAAGCTTTGGAAATTGCTTATGGCGTTAAATGTAAAGTTGACTATATTCCCATAGGTAACGCTTTAATAAACACGCCTAAGATTACTGAGGCTTGCATAAAAACGGCTAAAGAATTTTACGGCAGACAAAACGTTGAAATATTGCAAAAACCTTCTATGGGTGGAGAGGATTTTTCGGAGTATCTAAATGATGTACCCGGCAATTTTATTTATATAGGCACGTCAAAAGACAAACATACCTCATATCCCTGGCACCACAGCAATTTTAACGTGGATGAAACAGCTCTTCCAAGAGCTTCTAAGTATATTGCATATACTTTAGAATCGTTTTTAAAATAAAAAGAGCTCATATATACTATTTATAGTCTGAAATTATTTTTTTTATTGACCGAAAAATAATAAATTTGTAAAATCCTATAACTAAATATAAATAATTTCAAGGGAATTTGAATATGACGAAATCTTGTGATACGTCCAACGAGTTCGAATTACCCAAGACATACGGCGACACCAAAGTAGTTATTCTTCCAAAAGATCCCGTTTGGATTTTTGCTTATTGGGAGTTCTCTTTTGATAAATTTGGAGAATTGTCAAGACAATACAACGGCGACTTTGA
>JAISDY010000068.1 GCA_031264425.1 Endomicrobium sp.
GGGTTAAGATTTATTGCGCATTCGGCAAATTCTGCGGCGTTATTTAAATACAAAAGATCTCATTTGGATATGGTGCGTCCGGGACTTAGCCTTTATGGACTTAGCCCTTTTAAACATTCTGATAGGTTTTTAAAACTTAAGCCTGTTTTATCTTGGAAAACAAAGATAACTTTTCTGAAAAAAGTTCCTGCGCGTTTTTCCGTAAGTTACGGAAGAACTTTTGTTACAAGCAAAACTTCAATTATTGCCACTTTGCCGGTAGGTTATGCCGACGGGCTTAATAGACTTCTTTCAAACAGAGGAGACGTTTTGGTCGGAGGGAAGCGCTGTCCTATTGTCGGGAGAATTACAATGGACATGACTATGATAGATGTCAGCGATGTAAAAGGCGTGTCGCTTGGCGATGAAGCGGTTATTATAGGGACACAGGGATTGGAGCAGATAAAAACAGACGAGTTTGCAAAGCTACAAGACACAATAAACTATGAAGTTACATGCTCCATATCTTCGTGTGTTCCCAGAATTGTGGTTTAAATTATATTACTATGAAAATAGGCGTAAGAAAAATACTAAAATTTGAGCGGCTTGCCGAGAAGATAAGCTATACTTCTTTCGGCGCCGTTTTTTTGTCGCTAGAAGGTTTGGGTAAAGCCTTTGAAATGACGAAAGAAGCAATAGGAAATATATTCAAAGGGGTCGTTTCGGCAAAAGATACCGTTACGCAAATGGTGGAGGTCGGTTGGAGCTCTTTACCGATAATATTGCTTACGTCTTTCTTTATGGGAATGGTTTTGGCTCTTCAAATAGGTTCGGCAACAAGCAATATGTTTAATGAACCCGTATATGTGGGAACTATAACAGGCTTTGCCATGGCTATAGAATTGGGACCAGTTCTTACCGCTATAGTTATAACAGGCAGAGTTGGGGCTGCGATTACCGCTGAAATCGGAACAATGAAAGTTACGGAACAACTGGATGCTTTATATACGCTTGGAACGGATCCTATAAAATATCTGGCTGTCCCGAGATTTTTAGCGTGTTTTTTTATGCTTCCCGTACTTACCGTTATTTCAAATATAGTGGGGATATACGGCGGTATGATTCTTTCAACCAACACTTGGACGCTTTCTTCAAATGCATTTTGGGCTGAAGCTTTGGATTTTATGACTATTCGCACTTTTCTGCACGGGTTTATAAAATCTTTTTTCTTTGCGTTAATTATTGCAATAGTCGCTTGCCATAAGGGGTTTAATACTAAAGGCGGAGCCGAAGGAGTCGGTAAGGCGACTACAAGTTCGGTTATGACGTCAATGGTTTTTATTCTGATAGCAGATTACTTTTTGACGGCGCTTCTTGTAACTTTGAGAATAAAATAATTTGTATAATAAGCCAAAATGATAAAAGTTGACAATATTTATAAACGATTCGGCGTTAAAACGGTGTTGAACGGGGTGAGCTTGGACGTTCTCTCCGGAGAGACGTTGGTTATTATAGGCTCTTCAGGAGTCGGCAAAAGCGTTCTATTGAAAAATATTATAGGTCTTGTAAAGCCTGATTCCGGTTTTATTGAAGTTGACGGCGTAAACATAACGAATTGCTCTTTAAAGGAGTTGCATGAAACCCGCAAGAAAATAGGATATGTGTTTCAAGAATCTGCTCTTTTTGATTCTTTGAATGTTTTTGAAAACGTGACTTTCGGTTTAAAAAATCTTACGTCTCTTAGCAAGAACGAAATAAAGCAAAGAACAAAACAATGCCTTGCTATGGTGGGTCTTGAAAACATTGAACATTTGAATCCTTCTGGGCTTTCAGGCGGAATGAAGAAGAGAGTTGGTCTTGCAAGAGCTATAGCTTATCAGCCTGAATATATTTTATACGATGAACCCACTACCGGTCTTGATCCAATAATGTCCGACGTTATAAACGATCTTATAATAAATTTAAAAAAATATTTGCACGTTACGTCCATAGTCGTAACGCACGATATGAATTCTGCATATAAAATAGCCGACAGAATAATGATGCTTTACGGCGGCAATATTATTTTTAACGGCACGCCGGACGAAGTTCGCAATACTAAAAATAAATACGTAAAACAATTTGTTGAAGGCTCAAGTCAGGGTCCGATACATACTGACAGAACTTTTGAAATGGAAAGAAAAAGAATATGAGCAAGCAATTGAGATTAGGAATTTTTGTATTTTTTGGACTTGTCGCCATGGCTGTTTCCATAATAGCCGCGGGAGGTTTTTCTTTAAAAAAGACTTACAATGTTTATGCTAAGTTTGACAATATTTCTGGAGTTACCAAAAAAGCCAAAGTTAAAATAGCGGGTGTTGACATAGGTATTTTGATAGGGATTTCTTTGGAAGACTCTCAAGCTAAGCTAGAATTGTCAATAGACAAAAATGTAAAGTTGTATAGAAACGGTGTGGCTAGAATCATTTCTATGGGCGTTATAGGGACAAAGTATATTGAGATTTCTCCGGGCGATTCAAGCGTGGAGGAATTAAAAGACGATGACTATATCTTTACCGAGCAGTCCTCAAGTTTGGAGGCTATGCTTAAGAATATTTCAACAAGGGTGGATAAGGCAATGCATAATGAACAATACGGCGATATAATGGAAAACCTTGCCGACGCCATATACTCTTTGAAAGACGTTATGGAAAATCTTGCTTCTGAAAACGAAAATGTGTCTAAAATAATAAAAAATTTAAATAAATTTTCGTGCGATGTGGCGGCTATTTCTTCTGACAACAGAGAAGATTTAAGAGCAATAGTGTTGTCAATCAGAAATCTTTCAGAAAAACTAGACGCTTTGATAGAACGTATAAGTAATGGAAACGGCGTGGTTTCTACTCTTATAAACGACGAGCAAATGAGTAAAGATTTAAAAGAAACCGTAGCTTCCGCCAAAGAAACGGTAAAAGGATTAAAGGACACTATAGGCAAAGCTAATAAGCTTCAGTTAAGCTGGGATTATACCGGAAGATATGATATGAAAGATAAAAAACTTAGAAGCGATGTCGGCATAAGCATAATGCCAAGCCACAATAAATTCTATTATGTCGGAGTCTCAAATGTAGCGGACCATAGTACGACAAGTGATTCTGAAAAAGACAGTATAAATAAACTCGACGCGTTGCTCGGTTTTAGATCTAAAAAATCTGAAATATATGGAGGAGTTATAAGAGGAAAAGCTGGAGTTGGTTTCGGATATTCTTTCTTTGAGCCTATTTGGGCTGAATTCAGAAGATTTAAAGTTCACTTGAACGTGTATGACTTTGTCAGAGAAAAGCACGGTCCTGTTATTGATGCTGGAATGAGAATTGGCATTACGCAATGGCTTTATGCGGGAGTTGCTCTTGAAGATATTTCTTATAGAACAGCCGTTACCCCTTATATAAAACTTGAGATTGACGATAAAGATTTGGCGGCTTTGCTCGGAATTATAAGCATTGCGGCGATTGCGGCAAAATAAACAGTTTTATGAAAAAACAAAAAACTAAATTTTTGTGTCAACAGTGCGGTTATGAGTCAGTTCAGTGGCTTGGCAGATGCCCTTCTTGCGGAGCTTGGAATAGTTTCACGGAAGAGAAATTTTCTGTGTCACCTAAAATTTCTTCCAATGCAAGGCAATTAACGGGGTTTTCTTCTGAAGTTTTAAAACTTAATGAAATTTCAGTTAAAGACTTTTCCAGATACCAGACAAATATAATAGAATTTGACAATATGATAGGCGGCGGCGTAGTGCCGGGATCTTTAATATTGCTAGGGGGATCGCCCGGTATTGGCAAGTCCACATTAATGTTACATATTTCAAGCTCTTTAAGCGGGCAAGGAACCGTTCTTTACATATCTGGCGAGGAATCTCTTTCTCAAGTAAAGTCCAGAGCAGAGCGTCTTAAAGTAAAAAAAGAGAACATATTTTTAGCTTCTGAAACAAATCTTCAAAATATTATAGACGCCGTCAACAAAATAAAACCTAAATTTTTAATAATAGATTCAATACAGACAACATACCATCCCGAGCTTGCTAGCGCTCCCGGGACCGTGGGTCAGGTTAGGGAAACTGCTGCCGAACTTCTTAAAATAGCCAAATCCGAAAATATTACCGTATTTATTTTAGGTCACGTTACAAAAGACGGAGATTTAGCAGGTCCTAGAGTTCTGGAACATATAGTGGATACCGTCCTATATTTTGAAAATGAACGCCAACATACTTATAGGATTTTAAGAGCTTATAAAAACAGATTTGGACCTACAAGCGAAATTGGTATTTTTGAAATGAATTCTTCGGGACTAAAAGAAGTTTCCAACCCGTCTTTAATTTTTTTAGGAGAACGCACAACTAATGCGGCGGGCAATGTCGTAACCGTCGCTATGGAGGGAACAAGACCTATACTTTTGGAAGTTCAGGCTTTAACCGCAAGAACGTCTTTTGGCATGCCTCGCAGAATGGTTTCTGGATATGACGCAAATCGTATAATAATACTTATAGCCGTTTTGGAAAAAAAGCTAGCGTTGCCTCTTGAAATGCAGGATGTTTTTGTAAATATTGTAGGAGGCGTGAAAATTAAAGAGACTTCCGTAGATTTGGCTGCCGCCTGCGCTATAGCTTCGGCAAATTCTAATTTTATCTGCCCTAAAGATATTGTTGTTTTTGGAGAGGTCGGGCTTTCCGGAGAGGTTCGTTCGGTGGCTTTGTCTGCCGAACGTATTTCTGAAGCTGAAAAACTAGGATTTAAAAAAACTATAATTCCAAAAGGTAATTTAAAAAATTTGTCTTATAAAGGCAAAATAGAGATATTTGGAGCAGAAACACTTGAGCAAGCAATTAAAATAATAAGGAACTAAAGGGTCTCTCTAGTAACCTTAATGTAAATTCACAATAAAGGAGGCAAGCATGCCTGCTAAAAATAAAGTGATTTTTGCCACAGCTTGTTTTTTATTGCTTTTATCTTTTAACTTGAATGCCGCAAGTAACAAAACTGAAAAAGAATCGTCGTCATTAGGGAAAGGCAGAGGTTATGTTTATATCCCGGTCGGCGGAGATAAAATAGACCCAACAGATTATTCTGATGTTAATAATTGGCTTGCGTTTCCTAAACAAGAAGAATTAAAACAGAAAGTAGATGTGTTTTTTATATATCCTACCGCTTGGAAAGCAAACGGGGGGTATCCCATATGTGACATAAATAATAAAGAAATGAGAAGCGGAGCTAATTATTATTTAAAATTTCGGGCTTCCGCTTTTGAAACGGCGGGAAATATTTTTGCACCTTATTATAGACAGCTAGACGCTTCTTTTGCGATAAAAGGCGGATTTAAGTTAGGGCATACTTACTTTCAAGGCGTTCCAAAAACCGATATAATCGCCGCTTTTGATTATTATATTAAAAATTTAAACGACGGAAGACCGTTTATTTTAGCAGGGCACTCTCAAGGTTCTATTCTAATAGCGGAAATTTTATCAGATTATATGAAAGCAAACCCAGAGGTTTACAAAAGAATGATAGCCGCTTATGCAATAGGCGCTCCGTTAAACAAAGCGTACTATGCGACGAACCCTCATGTTAAACCCGCAAAGAATGAAAAAGATTTGGGCGTGGTTATATGTTACAATACTGAAGCACCCAAAATAGATGGAAAAAATCCTTTAGCCGTTCCAACCGACGCGGTTATTATCAATCCTCTCTCATGGAAAACAACAGAAGAATATGCGTCAAAAGAAGAAAATTTAGGCTCTCTATATGTTGATAAAGGCAAAGCGAAAAAATATGAGCATATCGCGGACGCCAAAATAGATTATAAACAAGGAGTTATTATTTGCTCCACGGTAAATCGCGAGAAATGGAGTTCTCCCAAGCCCTCTAGATCATATTTCCCGTTAGGCATCTTCCACGAGAACGATATTCCTCTGTACTACTACAATCTCCGCCAAAATGCTCAAGATAGAGTGGAAGAATACTTTAAAATTTTAAAGCGTTAAATTAAAAAATTTTAATTACCAAGGTAATATTTTTTTCCACCAGAGCTGATGTTTTGGCTCTAAAATTTTTATTTTTGTATCGCTTTTAACTTTTGCCAAACCAATTATGGAAGGGGTATAGTTTAAATAGATTTCAAAGTCGTCGTTCTTGTAAGCGACTTTTTTAACTATGGCGGGAACTGGATACATATTGCCGTCTTCTATCCCTCCTATCAAGTGCGCAATATAATGCGTTAAGTCTCTCTCATCTATTATTGTTGACAATACTGTGTCTCCTTCAACAATTTTTTTTACAGGTTTTCCATTGTTGTCTTTTAATATTTTGACGTCAAGCTCTATAAATCCTAGATCATAATCCGGAGATGATATGGAATTCTGTTTTAAGTTATAGTCGGGAAGTTTTTTAAATTGAGTTAAATTTAATTCTTCATTTTCAATTTTTATAGACACTTCCGTAGGATAGAAAAAGTTTTTCACTACGGAAGAAATTTCTTCCGGCGAAATAATAATAGCTTCTTTTAAAACTTTTTGAATATAAACTTTTAAATTTTTTTCCGTTTCTTTAGTATATATTTCCATAGCTCCAGAATTTAAACGAGCCGAAAAAATAGCTTTTTCATATGAAAACCAGTCCATACTTGTGGCAATTTCGTATATTGTTGGATTGCGAGAAAATGTTATACTGAAACGCACAATCTCCGACGTTTTCATATTTATAACCATATGCATAAGTCCGTATATGTTTTCTTTCGGGAAAATTATCTTTATTTTAAATGTTGTGATAAATTTTAAGATAAAACCTATGGCTATAATAGCTTTTTCAAGATTATTATTTGAAAGAGAAAGCGCAAGTTCCGCTTCAGAACGTTTGCAGCCGGTTTCTTCCATTAAAAGTTGAAAATAGTCTTTTTCTGTCATAAATTTATTTTTTATATCCTAAGATTGTAGTCCAGTCTATTTGCGGGGATGAGTCTTTTTATATATTTTTTTCAAACTTTCTATTGTGACATGAGTGTAGATCTGTGTTGTAGAAAGGTTCTTATGTCCGAGCAGTTCTTGTAGGCTTCTTATATCGCAGCCTCTATCCAAAATATGTGTTGCAAATGTATGTCTTAAAGTATGAGGGCTTGCTTTCTTTAAAATGTCTGCCTTAATAAACAATCTATGCACTATTCGCCTTGCCGTCCTTTGATCCATCCTCGTAGCGCGATCGTTTAAAAACATCGGCGAGTTTATATCGTATGGAAACCCTGCTTTGCGGCGTTCTTTTATATAGTTCAGTATTGCTTCAATGCACTTATTTCCTATAGGGACGATTCTCTCTTTGCTGCCTTTTCCAACCACCGCGACAGTATTTGATATAAAATCTACATTCTTTATGTTTAAGCTCATTAATTCTTCTATTCTAAGCCCGCATGAATAGAGAAATTCAATCATAGATCTGTCGCGAAGTTTTACATTTTCTAAACTCAAAAGCCGCTGCATTTCTGTTTCTGTCAGGAATAAAGGCACTTTTTTATCTTTTTTCATTCCGGACATGTTTTGCATAGGGCTTTGTTTTATAACTTTGTTTATTATCAAAAATTTATAGAAAGTGCGTAGTGTCGTAAATTTTCTGGAAAGAGCAGCTTTGCTTAGTTCTTTATTGCTGATCTCTTCAAAAAACGCGCGCACGTCATATTTGCTGGCATTTGATAAGAGTATTTCTTTATTTTTCAAAAACACAGCAAAATCAAGAACGTCTCTTGTATAAGCTCTTAAAGTGTGTTTGGAAAAATTTCTCTCGCCTTTAAGATATTTTACAAAAGAATCTATTTGCTCTGAATTTTCTTTTTCAACGCTTTTTTGGACTTCGTCGCTGTTTCTTCTTTCGGAGCTTTTGGTATCCATTGTAAATTCCTACATTTTGGGAATGCCGAACAAGTGAGGAACGGTCCTCTTTTACCTATTCTTTTAAGCATTTCAGAACCGCATTTTTCGCACTTTATGCCGGTATGTTCGGGAGCGGGCTTTATTACTTTGTTGCCGTTTTTATCTATATTATACGTGGCTTTACATTCTTCATTTTTGCATACAAGGTATTGTTTGCCTCTAAAACCGACCTTTTTAAGCAAAGGGCTTGCGCATTTGTCGCATTTCATATCTGTTTCCTGCGGACCCTTTATTTTTTTGCCATTTTTATCCAGAGATATTGTGGTTTTACATTCTGGGTATCCGGAACAACCCAGAAACTGTCCGCTTCGGGAATCTCTGATAACCATAGGTTTCCCGCAGTTGGGGCATATTTCAGAAGACATTTGAGGCTGTATTTTTTGTCTTTGTAAATTTTTCTCAGCCTCTTCAATGTTCTTATCAAACGGCGTGTAAAAGTCTTTTAAAACGTCCTGCCACTTAGCCTTATCTTCAGCTATGTCGTCAAGTTTTTCTTCAACATTTGCGGTAAATTCAACGTTTACGATGTTTCCAAAGTGGTTTTTTAAAACGTCGTTTACAACAATGCCAAGATTAGTGGGAATAAATTTTTTACTGTCAAGACGCACATATACTCTATCAAGAATAGTTTTAATCGTGGGAGCGTATGTGGACGGTCTTCCTATTCCGTGTTCTTCCAACGCTTTGATTAAACTCGCTTCGTTGTAACGCGGCGGCGGTTCTGTAAAATGTTGCTCGGGTATTATCTGCAAAAGATTTAAAATTTCCTGTTCCGTAAGAGGCGGAAGTTTTGTTTCTTTTTCATCATC
>JAISDY010000021.1 GCA_031264425.1 Endomicrobium sp.
TCTATGCAGTCCAAATACACAGGCGGAACGGTTATGCACATGTTTATGGGCGAAAGAATTAAAGATACTGAAGCACTAAAAACTTTTATAAAGACGGTATGCGAAAATTATAGTTTGCCGTATTTTTCAATAACGCCAACTTTTAGCGTTTGCCCAAAATGCGGGTATCTTGAAGGAGAACAACAGGAATGTCCAAAGTGTAAAAATGAAAAGTATAAAGAGATAGATCAACAGATAAAGTCGCTTGAAAATATGCTATATGCAAACGCCGGCGTAAACTAAATAAAGGGGGAAACAAAATGACTGCTAACGAAATTCAGGAAAAAATCAATGAGTTAAAGGCTAAGAGGGATTGTGTTGAAGGTACAAAATGCGAAGTTTATTCAAGAGTCGTGGGTTACTTAAGACCCGTTTCTTTATGGAATGAAGGCAAAAAAGAAGAGTTTAAGATACGTAATACATATTGTCCTTGTAAATAAATGCAAATTGGCGGATTACAAAAATTATCATTGATAGACTTTCCGGGGGTTCCTGCGGCTATTGTTTTTACGCAGGGTTGCAATATGAGATGTCCATATTGCCACAACCCCCAGTTAGTCTATCCTTATTTGTTTGAAACTAGTATAAGCGATGAGGAAGTTTTCAATTTTTTAAAAAAAAGACAAAACCTTCTTAAAGGCGTCGTTATAACCGGCGGAGAACCCACTCTTCAGAAAGATTTAGCGGAATTTATGGAAGAAATAAAAAAATTAAATTTACTTGTAAAACTTGACACTAATGGAACAAATCCTAAAGTTTTAAAAGATTTAATTGATAAAAATCTTTTAGATTTTATCGCTATGGATATAAAGTCGCCCGAAGATAAATACAGCCTATTTTTTAAAGGCGACTTAGGCATGATAAAACAATCGCTTAGTATAATTCAATCTTCAGGAATTCCACATCTTTTTAGAACTACTTATGATAAGTCTATTTTAAACGAAATAGATTTATCAGAGATTAAAAGATTAGCGGCAACTTCAACATACACAGTCCAAGAATGTAGGAAATAGTTTAACTGCAATCCGACTTATCAGTTTATTTCGTCTAGTCCAAATATTCGCGAAGCGATTTGCTTCTGCTTGGGTGTCTCAATTTTCTTATAGCTTTTGCTTCTATCTGTCTTACTCTCTCTCTAGTAACTCCAAATTTCTTACCAACTTCTTCAAGAGTACTTGGATATCCCACGCCTATTCCATATCTTAAACTTATTATTTCAGCTTCTCTAGGGGTTAAAGTGTTTAAAACTTTTTCAAGCTCAAGCTGCAGTCTATACTGTTGCATCTTAGCTATAGGACTTGGAGTGTTATTATCTTCTATAAAATCTTCCAACCTTGAGTCCTCTTCCTCACCTACAGGCGTTGCTAGAGAAACCGGTTCTTGCATCATTTTCAAAATTTTTCTTATTCTGTCGGTGGAAAGTCTTAAAGATTTGCCATATTCTTCTATTGACGGTTCTCTACCTATATCCTGTTGGAATTTCTTTTTGACCTTTGTAAGTTTTGATATAAGTTCTTTCATATGGACAGGAATTCTTATAGTTCTTGCCTGATCAGCAATAGCCCTGTTTATAGATTGTCTTATCCACCAAGTGGCGTAAGTTGAAAACTTAAAACCCCTCTTCCACTCAAACTTCTCAACAGCCTTAGAAAGTCCAAGATTTCCTTCTTGTATAAGATCAGACAATTCCAAATTGCTTATACCCACATGTTTTTTTGCTATAGAAACAACAAGCCTAAAGTTAGCTTCAATGAGTTTCATTTTATCTCTATGAATAACTTCTTCAAGTTCTCTTATTTTTCTGTCAGTCTCTATCATTTCTTCAACGGTTATAACAAAACCTTCCTGCATACTTGCTTGTCTTTCAAGCAAACTTTTAAGATTTTTTAAATCTTCACTTGCGTTTTTTACAGGCGCCCCCGTGGATTTTTTAAAATCAGCGGCTGAAATCTTACCCGCTTCATACTGTTTGAACAAAGTCTGAACTTTTGAAAAAGAATTCTTATATCTTCGTTCAAATCTTCTGACGCTGTCTTTTATTTCATTAAGCTTAGGGGCTATGGTTTTAATTTTATTTATAAGCCTTTTAATCTTATCCTGATTCAAATTAAGGCTTACAATGAGATTTATTATCTCGCCGCGGAGTTGTTTAACTTTATTTAAATGACGTTCTCTGTCTTTTTGAGATATAGACTTAAGTTTCAACTTTTCCTCATGAGAGTTTATGCTTTTTTCTATAAGATTTATCTTTTTTACAGCCGTCTTTATTTTTACACCCATTCCTCTTAACTGAGCTTGAGACTTTCGTCCTCTTGGCATCAATTCTTTAGTTGTCATTTCCTGCTGGCTTATGAGAGTTTCCCAATTTCTTATTTCTTTTATTATAAGAGGAGATTCCAAAACTATCAATTTAAGCTTCTTCTCATTTTCTCTTATGTTTTTTGCCAACTCAACCTCAACAGACCTCTCAAGCAAAGGAACTTTTGCCATCTCGCTTAAATACATTCTTACGGGATTTATATCTTCTTTCTCTTCCGTTATTTCTACAGACTGTTCAACAACTTCCGCCGTACTCTTTTTTTCTTTTTCTATATCCTTATCCTGCAGGACATGAATGCCATGGTCTTCCAAAGTGCCAAAAAAACTGTCAATCTTTTCAGCGACCATGTATTTTTGCGGAAGATTATTACTTATATCCTCATATGTAAGATACCCCTGCTCTTTACCGATGTCAATTAAATCTTGAAATAAATCTCTTTTTGCCATTTTAATTCCCCGACCCTTTCAAAAGGGTTGTCAATTTTTTATATTCTTCAAATAAAGCGCTGTCTTTTTCTTTTTTACCTTCCGTCATCAAAAGGATTTCCCTCTCAAGCTGCTGCCTTCTTCTTCTATGATTGTGTTCTTCCATATCTTTTAAGATAATTAAAAAGGCTTCGTTTACGTCGTTATACTCAATTGAATTTAAAGTAAGCTCTGAAAACCATACGGTTTCTTCTGGCGACAGTTCGTTTAATATTTCCGCATCGCTTAAGCCAGAAGCCAGCAAACCGTAAATTTTTTGACATCTTGCATCCTGAAAAAAATCTGCTCCAGCTCTCTCAAGGTAATCTCTATTATTTAAAATCAGATTTAAGAGATTTTCTTCCAAAGACATGGCAATCTTTTTATTTTTGACCACTTTAGAGGTTAAATTTTTAAGATCGTCGTTAAAATAGCTCTTTATTTTCAGATTTTGTTTCTTTTTAAACTCTCGCCAAACGGCTTCTTCATCTATATTTATATGTTGGGCTACTTTTTTTATCCATTCTCTTTGAATTATTGTATTTGAGCTTTTTGACACAAAATCTAAAAGAATTGACACTGCTTTGGCTTTAGCTTCGGGAGAAGCGACTTTTCCAACCGGCAATGCGCTCCGATAAACTCTGTCAATCATAAAATCTATAGCGCTTTTAGAACTATCCGACAACAATTTTAAAAACTTCTCTTTTCCATGCTGATTTAGATATTCATCAGCGTCAACATGTTCCGGCAAAGAAGAAACTTTAGCTTCCACGCCATTCTCTGTCAAAATTTCCAAAGCTTTATGAGTGGCTGTTCTGCCGGCATTATCCGCGTCAAAAAGCAAAGTTACCTCGTCAGAATATCTTGCAATTAATTTCGCATGATTTTGAGTAAACGCCGTACCCAGCGTCGCTACTGCTCCGGCTATGCCAAACTGTTGCGGAATGACAACGTCCATATACCCTTCAAGAACAATCATCTTTCTTTCTTTTCTAAGCTCTGACAAAGTTTGATACAAACCGTAAAGATTTGACGATTTGGAATAAACAATTGTCTCCGGAGTATTCAAATATTTAGGTTCTTGATTCCCAATAGTTCTGCCACCAAACGCAACGACTCTTCCCTGCGCATCATAAATCGGGAACACAATGCGTTCTGACATATATTCAAAAAAAGTTCCTCTCTCAGTTCTGGTTATCAAACCCGCTTTTGCAAGTTCGTCGGCAGTATGTCCTTTTTTCAAAGCCAACTGCAAAAGCTGCCCCTTAGGGGCAAAACCAAGATTAAATTTATTTATAGTGTCACTTGTTATACCACGACTTTTTAGATAATCTCTAACCTTGCCTGCACTTGAACTTTCAAGCAAACATCTATGATAAAATATAGCCGAATTTTCCAAAATGTCAAATATTTTAGATTTTTCTGACGCTTTTGTTATATTTTTCTTAGTTTCTTGAATTGTTATTCCAGCTTTTTGAGCCAATTTTCTTACAGCTTCAAGCCAAGATATATTATCCGCAAGCATAACAAACTTAAAAACGTCTCCAGCCGTATTACAGCCGAAACATCTAAAAATGCCTTTCTCAGGACTTACCACAAAAGACGGAGTTTTCTCATTATGAAAAGGGCAGCAGGCTTTCCAATTGCGCCCTGCCTTTTTCAAATCCGGAAGATACTCTCTTACAACAGATTCTATGTTGTTTGAGAGTCTTATTCTTTCTATTATATCTTCAGATATAGCCATTTTATCTTCTAAATCTTCTAAATCCTGAGCATTCTATAAATTCAAGTTTACCCGCTTTGTTTTCAAGTTTATCAAACAAAAGGTTAAGACCCAAATTATCAGACGAAATATGCCCGGCTAAAATAACATTTAAACGATGTTTTTCAGCTTCTTTAGCGGCTTTAGAGCTTAAATGCATTCCAACTATCGTCCCTATTCCGGCTATCGCAAGTTTCTCAAAAGATTCCAACGGTCCTTCAGTTCCGCCTGTCATATCCACAAAAATCTTTCCACATCTTGAAAAATCGCTTCCACACAAAATAAAAGGCGCTTGACCTATTTTAGTCGCATGTTGATATTCCGGGTATCTGTTTAACAGTTCTATGATTTCTTTTAAATAAACAGGTTTTAACGCATCTATTTCTCTCTGTAAAAATGCCACGACATGGTTGTCAGCCACAGAATGGGCAGTCATAAAAGGAATATTTAAAAGTTTCGCCGCATCGTAAATTCTTTCGTTATTTTCAGGGAGAACACTTTTTTGAACTTCCCTAATTCTTTCTGAAACAATTTTTTCCGTAATATTTATAGGTATTCCTTGATTATTTAAAATATCGGTCTGCATGCCTATAACGCTATGAAATGTTGAATAAGCGTACCCTTCCGGATGATGCGCTATAACTAAATCTATTTTTCTCCCCGAATTCATAAGATTTTTAGCCAGTAAGAGTTCCTGCGTTTCTATGTCTATGCCAACCAAGATGGCTTTTACTTGGACATCCGGATCGCCGTAAATAATTCTTGAATCATAGTATGGGTTAGTAAGACTTTCTATATCGTAACTCTCTTTCTTTTTAGACGAAAGAGCGTTATATTCTTCTTTGCGTTTTAACAAATCTGCCTCTACGGCATTTAAGCCTCTGGGATCCTCGGCGATTCCCTCTTTTACAAATATGTCCTGAATATCTTTCAATTTCATTTTTACCGCCTTAAAACCCATAGACTGTTTAAAATAAAAGGGAGTTAAGCGTTAGCAATTAGCCAAACATAACTCCCTTTTTATGCGTTCATTTATCTGGACCATCTGTTATCTTTAAGCATTTTGCGGCGGATTTTTCTTTTTGTTTCAACAAGTTTTTCTTTCTTTAAAACGCTTGGAGCTTTGTAGAATTCACGTTTCTTAATTTCTTGCATAATTCCATTTCTTTCGCATTCTCTTTTGAAGCGCCTAATAGCCTCTTCAATAGATTCTCCTTCGCGAACTTTAATATTTACCATATTTTAAAAACACCACCTTTCTTAAAAAAGTTTAATTTTTATCATAAATTAACCCGGAGGCCAGCTAAAAACTCTCCCTCCAAGAAGATGATAGTGAATATGAAAAACAGTCTGACCACCGTCTTCTCCGCAATTATTTATAACACGAAAACCATTCCTCATCTCGGGGAACTGTTTTGCTATTTTTGCAGCCGCAACTTGAATATGACCAAGTATTTGCTCGTCCTCATGAGAAACGTTATCCAATCCGTTTATATGTTTTTTCGGTATAATCACCACATGGACAGGAGCCTGAGGATTTATATCCCTAAAGGCAAAAACTTCTTCATCTTCATAAACTTTATGCGATGAAACTTTTCCTTCGGCTATTTTGCAAAAAAGACAATCGTCTGACATTAAAACTCCGCTTGAAATTGAAAAATTATTATAAATTCTACCAAAACTCCAAAAAAATATCAAATTTTCAGCCTGTTTTGCCAAATCTAAAAAATTTTGAAGATTTTGCTATATCTTTTGAAATCTGCGCCTTTAGAGCCTGCGCATTCTTAAATTTCTTTTCGTCTCTTATTTTTTTCAATAATATCACTTTTGTCAAAGTTTTTTTCCATATGCCGTCAAAATTTAAAATATGAGTTTCAGGAACAATTTTGCCGCCTCTATTAAAAGTAAGTCGACTTCCTACGCTTGTAACAGACGGATATATTTTGTCTTTTTGCACTATTATACTTATATACACGCCTTTTGGAATAAGTTTATCACTATTTACTTTTAAATTTACAGTAGGAAACCCTAACTTTTTACCAAAGCCTTTATCTTTAAACGGAATGCCGGAAAAAGAGTAGGGTCTGCCCAATAGTTTTGCGGCATTTTTTAAATCGCCTTTTTCAAGCAATGTTCTTATATAAGATGAAGATATTTGTTTTGAAGAGTTTTTTAAATATTTAACTATACTTACTTTAACATTATTGTTTTTTGCTTTTTTCTTAAGCCAATTTGTATCGCCTTTTCTGTCTTTGCCAAAAGCAAAATCGGAACCGCATACTATTTCCGAAACATTTAGCTCGTCAAGTAAAAATTTGTCAAAAAATTTATCCGCGGCATAAGTTAAAATTTCAGAAGGCACATTTATCAGAATAATTTCATCAACGCCCAAAGCCTTTATTTCTTCAAGTTTCTCATCGCAAGTTGTAAGCAGTCCTTTAACTTTCTTTACAGGTTTTTCAAGCGATATTACTATGCTTTTTAACTTATTATTTCCTGCTAATAACACAGTTTTATCTATAAGGAACCTATGTCCTTTATGCACTCCGTCAAAGGTTCCGATGGTTACAACCGATTTTTTATTCATTTATGCACGCCGATAAAGATATTATATTTTCTATTATTTTATTTGCGTCATCGCAATCTTCATATTTCAAAGCGTTTTTTACGTCAAAAGCGTCTATCTGTTCCCTTCTTAAAGTTTTAACCGTTGCTCCGCATCCTAAAAAATTCCCCAAATCTTGAGCTAAAGTTCTTATGTATGTTCCACTGGAACA
>JAISDY010000035.1 GCA_031264425.1 Endomicrobium sp.
AAATACAATATTATCGTTTACCTGTTTGTTAACGGCTTTGCCTATATCTTTAATAAGAACAAAATTAATGTTGCCAAATTCAGTATTTTTTCACTTTGTTATATGTTTCTTGTTTGCACAGCTTTAACTTCAAAGAAAGTTGTGCTGCAAAGAGCATTCCTATTGCCACAGCTTCACCATGTAAAAAATTTTTATAATGAGTTGCGGTTTCAAGAGCATGTGCGTAAGTGTGGCCGAAGTTTAATACAGCCCTGAGTCCATTTGTTTCTTTTTCGTCCTGTTCAACAACTTTTGCTTTATAGGAACAACTCTTATAAATCATATAATCAAAATCTTTTGACGATATAATTTCATTTTCAAATAAATTTGCCAAGTAGTTATAAAATTTATAGTCAAAAATAAAAGCATATTTTATAATTTCTGCAAGTCCGTTTCTTATCTGCCTTTCAGGAAGAGACTCCAAGAAAGAAATGTTTATCCATACAAGTTTAGGCTGATAAAAAACTCCAGCTATATTTTTCCCATTGGTTATGTTAATTGCGGTCTTACCACCTATTGAAGAATCTGTCATAGCAAGAAGTGTTGTCGGAATTTGAATAAAATCAATTCCTCTCATATAAGTTGCGGCAAAAAATCCGGCTGTATCGCTGACAACTCCACCGCCAAGAGCTATTGCACAACTTTTTCTGTCAATTCCTGCTTCAAGAGCTTTGTCGTACAAGTATGAAAGATTTCTTATGCTTTTGCCATCTTCACCGGCAGTTATAACAGCGGTTTTCACATTATAACCGCGTTGTCTAAATAAATTTACCAAATATTTTAAATGCAGTTTTGCAATATTTGTATCGGTAATTATAAAGAAAGTTTTTGTTTGTTTTTTTATAATTGAAAAAAAATCGTTTGTTGATTGAGAGATGAGTACATCGTATTTGCGTTCTTTTAGACGCACAGGTATTATTTTTTCATGAAGTCATAATAACATTTTTTTCTACATTACTCCAGCTGATATTTTAACACATCCATTAAAAATAATTTGTAAAAGTACTTTATAACCCTCTTTTGGTTAAATCTGCCCAACGGCAGAATATTAAAAACTTTAGAGCCGCTATAAATAAAATTGAGTTTTCCATGCCCCAAGATAAAATTAAAAATCCTCCACCAACGAGCGACGCAATCCATGCTCCTAATGCTCCGTACAAGAAAATTTTTAGTTTGCTTTCAATTTTATTGTGATAAAGGTCTGATATATTCATAAGATACGAAAATTCAACGCCGGAATTAACGCCTGTGGCGAGCAATAAAATATATACGGGAATAGGATTGTCCCCTCCAAATTTTAAAACGAAAAACCATATTATTGTAATCAAAAGAAATGAAAGTTCGGCAAAAAAGCTTTTTTTGTTTAAGGACATATGCTTCTTTAAATTGCTTGATAAAATATTCCCTAAAATAATGCCTAACATAAAGATCGCTGAAATAATTCCAATTTTACTTAATATTTGCCCATTATAACTTTGCAAGGTGAAAACAGCCGTGAAATTAATCCAAGATGCTGTCGCTCCGCAGGTAAAAGAGATTGTCTTGTAAATAGATTTTGATAAAAAGAATAGTCCTATAATGCACAGCACGATTAAGATATGAAAATCTTGCGACTTTATCCAAGAAAATACTCAAATACGGCGAAAACTCAGACTGCTTGTACAAAAGAGCGAACATTGAGGCTTGAGGATTATTTCTTGTATTTAAAAGATTTTCTTCTTGAGTCGTTCTATCTAATTCGTCCATAAGCCAATTTGTTTTCTCAGTGTCCATTTTGTCGTCAAGATAGCGTTTTGACAGAACTATAGCGGACTCTTTTATTTTATAAAGACGTTGTTTTATATAAAGTCTGTAAGGCATTTTGTCTTGAGACGCTATTAGAATATTTAGCTTTCCAGGTATAGCTCTTACAAAATTAAAATTTTGCCTCAACAGAAGCGTTAAGCTCTGAAGTAATAAAAGGCAAAAATACTTTTTTCCCGGGAAGCGTTAATGCCAAAAATCCCGAGCCGGTTAGAGAATTTTTAGCTAATGCAAAGAATTCTTTTGTATAGTAACTGTTTAAATATAAAGTTGTCGGAGCAGGTAACCCTATAAGTATTAAGTCATATTTTAATTTGCTTTGTTTTATAAAATTTTCAGCGTTTGTATTGTATATATTCAAACGTTTATCATTGAAGACGTATCCCAAATGAGAAAAATTATTTTTTATGATTTCAATAACAGACTCGTCGGCTTCAACATAATCAATCTTATCAATTTTATGTTCAAAGACTATCGGCAGATATTTTGTTGCGCCGCCTATGACTAAGATATTTTTAGTATCCTCATGATGCAAGATGGGGATATGTCCGAAATCTTCAGAGTGTAAAATTTCACTGTCAGGCGAGGAAAATAGCAAAATATTATTTGATAAAAGATAGTATTCGTTATTTCTCTGAAGCAATACGACTTGCCCGTAAGAAGAATACTTGCATTCTTCTATTGTCGTATCTGGAAAATTTCTATTGAGAAGGTGTCTATCAAATTTTGCCGCAGTATCCGAAAATAGTAATGAGAAAAACAAAGAAAAAGGGAGCAATATGACAATGACGCTTTTCTTATC
>JAISDY010000080.1 GCA_031264425.1 Endomicrobium sp.
GCATGTCAGGCTGTTGTTGCTGCATGTCAGGCTGTTGTTGCTGCATGTCAGGCTGTTGTTGCTGCATGTCAGGCTGTTGTTGCTGCATGTCAGGCTGTTGTTGCTGCATGTCAGGCTGCTGTTGCTGCATGTCAGGCTGCTGTTGCTGCATGTCAGGCTGTTGTTGCTGCATGTCAAGCTGTTGATAGCTTAATTCTTGTATTTGTTCTTGAACTTGTTGGAGCTGCCTTGTTATATCTTGTTTTTCAAACACTATGTTCTGAATATCTTCTTGCGCAGAATCTCTAAAATCGTATGTAAAAATATTTTTGAAATCTTCTTTCGTATAGTTTTGAGCAACTCTATGGACTAAAATCTTTAAAATAGAAGTCCAGTAATCAAGTAGCCGCTGTTGATGTTCTTTTAATCTTCTTGAGCCAAACTTGCTCTTTAGTCGCACAGATGTTGCAGTTTCGTCGTCTTCGGTGGACGTAACGTTTCGCATCTGCTCAGATATTCCCGTCAACGAATATATCCTGTTGACTAAGAATTCATACTCTTTTTGCAGAAAATCTAGCAACTGTAGTCTTGGCATATTATCAACATAATATATTAACGGGTCTTGCGGGGAGGGCGTAAATCCAGGGACAGACACTACGGTTTCATCATCGCGTTCCATGTCGGGATTTATTGCGTTAGTTAGGGCATTAACTACGTTAGCCCTCGCAGTGTCTGTATAGCCCTTTAGATTAAGAGTCTTAATCAAGTTACTTCTTTTCTTGGTTATGTGGTTTAACTCGTTAAGCTCTTCTATATAGTTCCATACATCTGAAAATGGTATTAAATTGAGTCCGTTAGGCATTAATTGCGGGGGACATGGCGTAGGCAAAAAATATGCGTCATCTGCTGTTTCTATCTTCTCTTTCTTTACTACATATCTTTCTTTCTCATTGTCTGCATCTACTTTATATTGTTTAGATACGTAATACTGAGTTTTTGTAGGCTTATCCCAGTATTCCCATACTTCTATATATCCGCTATTGTCGGCAAATGAATCAAACAACGCAATATCGGCATATACTGAATCTAACGTTATCGTAGAATTTATGTCGTTTTCGCTTGCTCCAAAAACTTTTATAAATTGTCGTTTGGTATATAAAAGTCTTCTTGCTACCCAATCTACACTATCCCATCTGGGCTTTGTGTCCATAGCAAAATCTTGCCATCTAACATGCTCTATATTTATCCTATGGTCTTCTCCTACTTTATCACTAGTGCAACTAGCCCATAGGACGCCCCTGCCAGTAATAATATAATCTAATTTAAACGATTCCCAAACATTTGTCTTTATGCCGTCTATTGCATTTTTTACAATAACGCTAAGAATATTAGCGCAAACGTCGTAGAACGCCTTATTTTCTTTGTTATTTTCTGTCTTCTTAGATTGGTTAAGAGTAATAGAAATGCCAGGAATTTGAGGAAGTATTAAGCCTTTAAGCGTTTCAACATTGGAATAGTACACATTAGACCTACGATTGCTGTGTACAAAATTATCCCAGTTGCTATTATCGGCAGATAAAGCTCGCCTGCCAGCTAGAGCTAACATGCTATGAATGTTAGAGTACAAATCATAGGCGTGATAACTTTGATTATGGTAGATACTTTCGTAATCTAGGCTATCGCTAATTTTCTTAAAAATCTTTTCTGCATTATTTAAATTTTCTGAGTCGTTCACTGAGAATTATCCGTTATTTTATTTAATGTTATATAATATGGTTTATTATACAAAATATTTTTAAGTTTGTACCAAAGAGGTAATCTAAATAAGATAGGAGAGCGGGTCATGAAAGTAGGAAAACTATTCACGAGTAACAACCAACCAACATTTGAGCAAAGGTGTGAGGGACAAAAAACAAGACAGTGGAGAACGCAGCTACAAAAACTTGTTTTTGGGTCGCAATTAGAATTGTTTTTAAATGAAAAAGATTTGAAAGTATTGTATCAGAAAGCCAAGTTTGAAGAAAAAGTTTCGTTTGAAGAATTTAAAAAACTAGAAGTAAATTATATCATCGCGAAGAATTTAATAAATTATGTGACATTATGTAAAAACATACCAGAAAGCAAGAATTCGTTAGAAGTTATAAAAACGCTAGCACCAACTACGATAGATGACATAGGGAATAAATTGCCCATCTGCATAAATGTTGGAGAAAACGAAACACTTAAAGCAGAACATTCAATCTAATGTTGCGATTAACTGAAAAACAACAAGAAGCCTTTGATATAATAAACAGTTACGATAGAAATAAATCTCTCTATTTTTTACTTTACGGAGGGTCTCAGTCTGCAAAGACGTCATTTGCATGCTACTACATACAATTCGCGTCAATAATGTATCCAAACACTACTAGCATCATATGCCGCAAACAATTTACCGACCTAAAAGCGACAATCGTACAACAAACGTTTCCATCAATGCTAAGATTGAGGTATGGGGAAGAAGCAGCCAGTAACCCGTCATTTATCAAATACAATATGTCGCCGCCATTAAGCGCTGAATTTTACAATGGAAGCAAAATCTATTTTATCGGACTTGAAGACAACAGCGGATTTGAGAAGATACTTGGACGTAAAGCTTCAATGTTTTTAATAGATGAAGCGTCTGAGGTAGGGTACAAAGCGTTCTCCAAACTAACGACTAGATTGTCGGAAAACAACAACGCCAGAAAAATAGGATTCGTTACTATGAACCCTACGTCAATATTTCACTGGCCGTACAGATTGTTTATAGAAAAGGTTAATCCAACAGATAACGAACCTTTAAAAAACGCCCATTTCTTTAAGAGTCTGCAGATGAATCCGAAAGATAATCTGGAAAATCTACCCGAAGGATATATGGAAAACTTAGAGAATCTAAGCAAAGAAGAAAGGGAAAGATTTTTGTTTGGCAACTTTTTAACGTCGGCAGAGGGGGCAGTATATGAAGACCAACTTAAAGTGGCTCAAGAAGAACGCCGCATCTGTGTGCTTGAAAATCCTATCATTAATCCTCATTACAATCTTCATATCGCTCTTGATATCGGTTGGGATGATTTCAATAGCTGTTGGTGTTATCAAGTGCTTCCTGAAGGTGTAAAATTCATTTTTTACAAAGAAGAAAGGCACGTAGATATTGTAACGTTTCTAGTAAAGATAAAAGAAAAGATATTGGAATTGAATTCCAAATGGATAGAAACGATATGTTGGCTACCGCATGACGCAACGCATCACTGGGTAGGGTCAGGAATGACCCTTAAAAACGTTTTAACGCTACATTCTTCTTACAGCACTGACAAGCCCATAAGCTACAAAATATTAGAAAAAAAGGGCATTTACGAAGGAATAAATGCATGTCGTATAATCTTTAACAAGTGTACCTTTGACAAAGAGATGTGCAAATTAGGGATAGATAGACTTGGTCAGTACAAAGAATATGAATCGTCTGGGGATGGAGTTTATCGTCGCCAAACAAAGCATGACGATAGTTCTCACTGTGCCGACGCATTTAGATATGCCATCTCTTCGTTCTACTTCCAGAAACCATTCCAAGAAGACTTCCGAAGAGATCGTAATGCTATTTACGGCTTTGACATACTAAACAAAAGAACACGTCAGAATTTTGGGTATTATTAATATTAGCTAACATCTTCTCCATGAAAATATTTTATTAGCCTTTCGTTTACATCGTTAAGAGCATAAATACACGACATTAACGCTTTTAAATAATTACGAGGAGGGACAGAAAAAAAAGTGGAAAAGAGCGAAGAATGTTCATAAATTTTTTTTGAATTTAATAAAGCAAGAAGATGGAATAAATCTTGAAATTGAGGATCAGGGAGACTTAAGAAAGTTGATTTATAAATATTCAAAGACATCTGATAGCTGGAAAGATCGTTATTAAGAGAAGGAATAGTTAGAGAGTCGCCGTGTTGGACTAAAATTTGAGAATAAGAAATTTGAGAAAAAAGCATGAAGAATAAAACGATTTTTTTCATATAGTTTTTATTATTTTTCGGTATTTTATCCTTCATCTTCTGGGAAGATAATACGAGGAGGCTGACGACGAAGATTTCCAAGAGTCCTATGAGGGATATTAGCTGCTTGATCATATTGATCTTGAGCACTTCTTTGGACGACGGGAGGAGGTTGCAACCCGGGTAGCGTATTTCCAATCTGACGAGAAGAAGAAGCTGGTTTTTTTGTCGCGTTAGGATATAGAGAAGGTAGATGAGAACCTAAAGGATCAGTTCCAGTCTTGAGAGCTTCGCGCACTCTGCTGGGGGGACGGACGTCAAGTTTAGGAGTTGCTAGAGGTGTAAGAGCATGCGGGGACAAATTGCCTATAGCTGATCTTCTTCTTGTTGCAGCTAATTCATCTTGTATTTCTTTAAGCGTCGGAAGGTGAGCGACAATCTGCTCGCGTTCTTGTTCCCAAGCGTCAGACTTTTGCTTTAGCCTCTCCAATTCTTTTGGAGTAGCAGACGCCCAATACTCCTCTCCGTTTGGGTTATGAGGATTACCTGGAGATAAGTTGTCCCACCATGCCATGAAAAACTCCTAGAAAAATTTTAAAGCTGCTGTCGTAAAATATATTATACCAAAACAAAAATCAAAAAGTCAAGCGCTAAGCATTTACTGCAAATTCATCGACGGAAAGCGTGCCGCGCTTCTTGTTTTCAACCGTAGGCTTTTTGTCCCACAAATGCCAGCCGAATTTATCGGCAAGGCGTTTACCTTTGGGGCAACAACAGGCGATTACGGTGTAGTTGAAAATGTCCTCATCGTCTAGGTTTTGCATATGGGTATTATGCTTAGCGCCGAGCGTTCCCGCATTTTTGCAATACGGGCATTCGCTGTATTTTTCGTTGTCATCGTCGGTAGGATAACGAACGATTTCGCTTTTTATTGACGCAAAGTTTATCGTCTTAACATCGTCGTCATAAAGGCGAAAACAAGCGTCTCTGACTTCTATCGGCGAATAGCCCTGCTTTTCAAACTGCTCCGCTATTGCAATTATCACGTCGTCTTTAGCGGGCTTGTTAGAGAGAAGAAAGAGCTTTTTTAAATGCTCTTTAATCTCGGTAACGTCTTTCAAGATTTCGTCGGGACTTTTGAACGGTTTGACTGCCATTTTTGTCTTTCCTTTTGCCTTTCTTCAAATATTTTTTTTGCGACTTCTCTTGTCTTTTCCAACGACAATCGCTCTTGCTTTTGCTCATCGGTTTCAAAGGGGACTAGCTCGTTCCAGTGATGGATTAAATTGCTAACGATGAACTCGGAAAACCCTTTTTTCGTGAACCAAAACACAGCGTTTTTGCAGGCTGAGTGCAGAATGCGGATTTTGTTTTCTACAGCGTGTTCGCCATGCCGTTTGACCAAGATTTCCATTGACGCCAAATCTTCTTTTCTGGCGTGGTAAGGGAAATGGGTTTGAGAGCCGTAAAGAGTCCTAAACGCCGCGTAAAGTTTTGCAGCCGATGACGAGGGTTTGAAGCTAGGCTTAGGGCTTGGAGACGGGAAGCCGTTGCCGTTGCCTTTAGGAAAACCCACTTTCCCCAGCGGAGCGGAGGAAATGGTGGGGGTGACCGCAGTGGCGCTTTTAGCCGCAGGCAGCCCAGTAGACGGAGAGCTTATAGCCTTAAGCTTCTCAAGTCTCTCTCTCTTTTCATTTTCATCTACATCTTCATTAACATTAACATCAACATCTTCATTAGGGGGGTTATTGGGGTTAAGTTGGGGGCTTCTTGGGGGGTTATTAGGGCTTTCTATTTTTCCCTCTAACTCCTTTTTTCTTTGTTTATCAATGCTTTTTTTGCTCTTAGGTCTTCCGCCCATTTTCCCAAAATCTTTGCCCAGTTTCCCATATTCCGCTCCTTTACAGCCGTTCTCATAGCGTTCATTATTCGCATCTATTTGCGGCTTTATTAGCAGAAACATTGATTTTAGATACCCTGTTAACTTTGGACTTTCTCCCGTCAACCCATACTGCATTATTGCGTACGATATAATCCCTTTATCTTTATCTTCCAGCTCCTTTATCGCTTCAAAAAAGCTGCTGTAAAATACAAAACTATTTCTTGTACCCATTTCAATTTCCTTAAATTTCGTTAAAATCGTACATATCGCCAAACTTTTGCAAGAACATTTTTTTCTTAATTATGTATGTGGCTGTTTTCATTCCCTTAACGTCCTCGACGACGTAACACTCTTTATCTTTATCGTAATAAAAGAAATCGCATATGTAAGTAATAGGTTTAACTTTTTCTTTTGTTTTTTTATTTACAAAAGGTTCGACGAGGATAAACTTTTTTTGGAGTTCCAAGTCGTTTATTTTTCCAACTTGTTGAAGCAACATAAGCTGGGAATATCGTCGAGCTTCTTTTTGAGAAGCAAACGTAATATTATTGACTACAGTTTTTTTTGCGCCGTACTTATTTTTTTTCATTTATTTTTCTTTTATCTTTTAAAATGGAATTTCTACGTCCTTCTCTTCTTTTTTCTGGTTTTTGCAAGGATTAGTCGTGTCTAAAAATCTTCTTATTTTTGATCTCTTTTTGTTTTGTTTATTTAAATCCTTATCTGTATATTCTTCCTCAACATTTTGTATCAGTACCATCACTTTCTTGCCTAACAACTTGTCAGTGTCAAACTTATAGTGTCCAAATTTGTCTTTTTCGTACATACCCGTTACTTCCAACAAGTTCTTCAACAGCCAACGTTTGCCTTCCATCATCGTAAAATAAAACGTACACATTTCGCCAGTGCTTAAGCATGCCATTGTCGCAGTCAACATATCGTTTCCCGTCTTACTTTTACTCACTTGCGTCGATATTATTTCCACCTCCTGCAGCCCTTCGGGAAATACGTCGTTAGCTTTTTCTGTTTCCAAACTCATATCCATTGAAAATTCCATTTATTTTCCCCCTTGACCCTTTTTCTTTTTAATCATCTCTTTTAGCTCTTCATTCTTTTCCACATAGCGTAGCAGATACCCAAACGTTTCATATCCTTTAAACAACATTTCACTATCTACTTCTTTTAACGCATACGCTTCTTTGTCTTTTGCAAAAACAATTACATAAGCTTTTCTTATCGACGATTTTGGCTTCATGCATATTTCGTACAACGCCGCGTACGCTGACACCTGCAATATATATTCAGGATATATCGCAGGCAGTTCTTTCTCTTTACATTCCCCTGTTTTCCAGTCCACTATCACTAAATCGCCGTTTTCTTCGCCTATACAATCTACCGTGCCGTTAAGTTTTAGATCGTCATTGGTTAGTTTTTGTTCCGCCCATTTTAACTTTATTTCTGGGTGTTCGCTTCTAAACTTTAGAAACGACTTTAACCCTGTGTTTACTTCTTCTTTATACTTTGTCTTTACTACCCCTTCTTTCTCTTTTACATAACTTTCTATCATCTCGTGTATCTGCGTTCCTATTTCCTTTGATTTCGCGCTTATTTCGTCGCATTCCTGCGCAGTGTGCGTCTTATACCACATCTCTAACCCTATCTTCCTTATAGCCCCCAGTATTTCAGTCACGCTAAAATAGTCGTTGCCATAATCTCTCTTCTTTTCCTTAGAGTCATTGACCTTTGGGTCTTTGACCCTAGTGTCATTGTCACTAGTTTTCGTCTGTTCCATTATTTCTTTCTCCTATCTCTATGTTATTACCTTTGAAACTCACAACTGTTTCTTGCTCTTTCTCCGTCAATTCTACGTAGTTTTCAATTAAAGGGATTCCGTCAAGAATATCTGGACAAAACATTGTCATTCCGTTGCTTGCCGCCCTATAAAACAACATCAAATTAGGATAATTTTTGTACGTCGGCCTATTTATTAAACCTATTCTTGCCGCGTCGTAGATTGAAAACTTGCTCACGCCGATACTTTTTGGAGTCATTACCCCTTTAATTTTCTCAAGCCTAAAAAACTCTATACTAGCGCTTTCAACTTTCCCCTCTTTTTCAGTAAACGTTACCGCGTAATCATACTTGCCGCTCTTCTTTAGTTTGCTCAAAAGTATTTTTGTCTCGTATCCGACTTTCCCCTCCGCAATATATACCACGTTCATCGCCTGTATTGGCGGTATGCCTAGCTCTCTTCCCGCCAATATCTTGACTATCGCCTGCGCTTCGCTTTGCACGTCCTTAAATATCTTGCTTTCGTAAAATACTTTTGCCAACTGTTTGGGCAATAAATCAAATCCACTAGATACTGGGGCATTGCCCCATTGTTCTATCTTTTCTTCATTTGGGTCATTGACCCTTTCATTATTCATTTTTACTCCCTTCTCCAATCTCGTGAGAGTTTTCATTTTTTTCTTTTAACTTCATCCAGCTGAACAACTTCCCTTTTAATATAGAAGTTGTCTCCTCTAGCTGTCTGTGCACTTCTTTTTCATGCTCTTTTGTATTATCGTTCATTGCTTTGTCCTCTTTTCTCTCTTCTTTGTTTTCTTTTCAATGTTCGTATTTTTTTCTTTTCTCCTTTTTTTTATTTGCTTTCAAAGAGAGTTTCTAACTTTAGTATTTTTTTTGCAATAATATAATCGCCGTTTGCCAGATGGACGCCGCACTTATAATCTGAACTAGTATCAAACATTAGGATATCTTTATTATTATACGTTCTTTCTTTACAATTGAGTCCGTCTTCTGTTATAATATACATGTACAGTCTCCTAAGGAGAGCTTTAAGACTAGAATCGAGAACTTAAAGCTCTCCGTTTTTTTTATCGTCTTCATCGTCGTAACACACCATAACTCCATCGGCGGGGGTATAGTAAGAACACTCGCTGCAGTCCTTCATCGTTTTTAATACTCTACAGCTAGTCCCTTTTTGATTGAGACACATTTCCATTGGCTACCTCCTTTGGGTCTTTGACCCTTTATTTTATGGGAAATCTTGGGGCGACTTGCTCTCCTTCATCATATAATATATCACTTCTAATCATGAATCAGCTCAAAGAGTATCCCAAAAGTACACCTACCAGAAACATTAAAATCACCAACAATGCCCAATTTTTCCTCTTTCTTTTTAGATTTTTATGTCTCAGCTCTTCTAACCATAAATTAATCATTCCTCTTTATCCTTTTTAGAATAGTTACCATAATGATCTATTATGTATGCATAAAACAAACACATTCCAAATAGCGCCGCAAGTACAGACAATCCTATTACCCATATCATTTGGAATCCCCTTTATAGTTTCCATTTTCTTTTTTTAGCTGGTCATTATACTTATGCCATAAATCAGCATGCGGTAAATCTATGTTCTCATTTGGGTCTTTGACCCTTTGCGTTAGATGCCAAGACTCTCTACTATTACCCCAAGGCTTAATCGGTCCGGCATAGTGGAAAATTACAGTATCATCTGGCGCTTGCCCCCAATCGTAACACAACCAGTTCCATTTGCGCGGAATTCTTAATATTTTATCGCTAAAATATTTGTTGATTATGTCTTGATCAGGATAAGGCAAAATGTCAGCGAGGACGTCTGGTAATAAAGTTAATTTATAGTAAGACATTAAGTCTTTTCTTATCTCTTTTATATTAATAATTAGCATTCCTGAGTTAATATAATTTTCAACCTCGTATATGTTAAATTTTTCCCACATCTCGTTTTTAAAATTCTCTCTAGTTTTTTTAGTGTCTATAACGCCGGCAAAATAATATCTGCCTATATTAATATCCCACAGTTCTTTTAAGCTCCCGTTTACTATCATGTCTGTGTCTAGGTAGATAACTTTGTCAGTATTTTTTAAGTATTTTGGCGCAAGCAGACGTAAAGAAGCGTATGATGTAGACTTCTTTTTTATATCTTTAAATAGCGGTACTTTATGAAAAAGTATAAACGATTTGTTATTATCCAGACGCCTGACTAATCCGTTTAATTCTTGGATTTTCCCCTCCTCTATGTCAGGGGTAAAACAGTTAATGTTATAATGCTCTTGTGGCAATTTAGAGCTAAGCAGCGACATAATTAACGTTTCTGCCTGAAATTTATAGTTGTCTGAAAAACATAACAAAATATCCATTTGTTTAGAAAACCCCAAAGAAACTGCGCTGAAAATAAAAAACAAGCATATTACTAGTTTTTTCATTTTTTCTCCTTTTCCTTCTTCAAATTTTTGTCAATTTCTACTTTCCTCCTTTTATCTGTAATAAGCAATTAAACAGGTGTTCGTTGGCGAACACCTGTTTAACGTAATAGCAATACCTATGCAATATTGCTATTAAAACTATTTTTAATGATTGAATACTAATTTTATTTTGCATAGTGTTTTCTTCCTTTTACCTGATAATATATATTATGTTAAGTACAACTTCTCCACTTAGCTTTTTATTTGTCGTCTAACTTTTTTTAAAAATATACTTTATCTTTCATTTTTCTTTTCTTGCTTAATATTATGTTAAGTACGATTATCTAAAATCATATCAACATATTTTTTCTTTAATTCGTTTAGTTCCTTTTCTATCTTTTCCATTTCTGGACCCTCTATTGTATATAACTTTTCAAATTTTTTCTTCTTTATTTTTTCTTCAATCAATTGTATTCTATCTTTCATTCCTTTTATTCTTATTTTTTATTTATTGAAAAGATAACTTTATAACCCATATCTTTTCTTTACATCTTCAATCGTTATGGTTTTTTCTTTACCGTTATTTATATCATCCAATCTTTTTTGTGCAATGTGGAAGTGTTCTAAATCTTCTAAATATTCTACTATCGCTTCTTTTGCGTAATACGCTTTACTATGTCCTGTCTTTTTGGCAAGATTTTCTAATCTTTCAACAATATAGTCTTCTAATTCTATTGATACTTGCATATATTTTCCTTAGTCATAAAAAAGCCCGCCTAATCTGGTGCGTGACAGATTGTGCGGGCTAAAAAAAACTATATATTTAATCACGCACAAATTATTGTTACAAAAAGAGAATATAAAAAAAATAAAATTTTGTCAACCCCCCCCCACTTCGACAGCAATCTAAAGCATCATCGCGAGTTCTGCCGCCGACTCCTCTTCTCCTGCCGCTGCAGCTGCTTCTTCTGCCGCCGACCCTTCGCCTACGTTTTCTGCTGCCGCAGTTGCCTCTTTATTTTTATTAGCAGATTTTTGTAGGTTTGTCAAATTGGCTAGACCGTTATCATCATTTTGATCTTGCTCTTGATTAACGGCTGTTCCTGCACCCTCTATTTGCGGTGTCCCTGTACGCGACTCGCTGCCAAAGTTTCTATTCATACTTTTGTCAATATTACCTAGAGCGCTTTCGCCTTGCTTTAGCGCTGATCCCACACCTGGTAGTGAAGTTGCAATATCATTGAGTCCAGAAAGTGAACCCCTTAAATCTGAAAAAAAATTTCCTATGCTCATTTAAATTCTCCTAGTCGGTATACGATGTATTATATAATCCTGCAACCTTGCCCGCATATTTCTTTTGGGGTGTTAACTTTATCCCTTCGTACTTTAAAAGCGTTTTTGGATTAAGCATAGCTTTAATTGCTGATTTACTTTCAGCTTCCGAATTTATGCCCTTTAAAGCGTTTATTCCTTGTTTTATCAATCCAACTTTAGCGCGCTTCCCGCCCGCTAACGCTCTAATAGAAAGGTCTACCATATCTTTATTAGATTCATGTTTAGCGGTATTGCTACCTGCGGTAAACTCTTTCATGCTATCTATCGCTTTTTTAACTTTATTCACGTCTTTTTGCAACGTTTCCGCTTTCCCTTTTGGCAATATTAGATCTAATTTTTTTGCTATCTCTGGATTTGCAATGTGTCTGCTTATATCTCCAAACTCCGCATTCTGCGCATTCGTTCTGACTTTAGCTAGTCGCTCTTGGAGCGCCCCTAACCTGTACGCTAAGCTCTGATTGTCGTCTAATCCTTTTAGAATTTGTGGGATAGCCTCTTTTTCTGTTTTGAGAAATTCTTTGCCTTTTTCTGCAGCTTCGGCTGCTTTTAAATATGATTTTGCAACAGCTCTAGCTTCTTTATATCTTGGCGCTTTTTCTTCAATTAATTTTAGTAACTCCTCTTTTTCAGATCCTAAAACGCCCGCGTCATAATCTTGTCCCTCTTTCAGCGCTTGCTTTTGTTTGCTACGCAACTCTTTTTTTACGTTATCTAAAATTCGGGGACTATTTTTCTGCCAATCGGGTTTATTTATGTCAGCCTTGTTTCTGTCGGCTAAAACTTTTTTTAGAGCGGCACTAAATCTTGGACTTCCTTCTATCCTTTCGCTTAAAACTATTGGGGGCGACTTATAAACCTCCTCGTAGAGGGGTCTTGCCTTCGCCCGTCCCTGTTTTTGTATCAACTCTACAAACTTATCAGCGTTTGGCGTTTTTCCGACTCCGCTGGCTCTTTTAAACGCATCTTCCATAATGTTTTCCATATCTTTGCTAAGTAGGTTCTTTTGGTTGATTATTAGTTGCCTTGCTTTTGGCGACAATTGATAATATGCGTCAGCTACAGCTTTTGTGGTTTCCGTTGGATTATGCAGTAATGTGTCTAATTTCCCGCCAGCTAGGCTATCTGTTCCTTCCGCAGTTATCTTCCTTATATGCGCAAAGTCTTTACCTGACAACTTACTTGCTAACTTTTTTCTAATTTTTTCTATTACTTCTTTATTTCTTGAAAGTTTACTAGGATTTAATCCTCGCTTTACTGCTTTTGCTAATCCTTTTGTTACGATTCCTGTTCCACTTAGCCCTCCGCCCAGTAGCGCTCCGCCCATCGCGCCCCCTAACCCTTTTGGCACAACTTCGCCCCACTCTCCTTTAGCTATTTCGCCGCCAGCTCCTGCGCTACCTCCGTAACCCGCTCCTTCAAATATCGCTTTTCCTATTCCTGTAGAGTTGGACAGCTTTTTAAACGCGGGAAGTACTTTTAACAAATTCGTAGTTCCTGCTCCTAGCGCAACGTCTCTCGACAGTCCCCCTACTATCCTAGATATTTTTTCGTCTAAAGGATGTTCTTTTTTGTTTAGTTCCAACACCTCTCTTACTTGCTTATTTTTTGACGGAAGTCTAAACAAAAACTCGTCTAAAGCTGGTCCTGAATAGCGGTCTCTTAGCTTTTTGTCTCTTTTATCTCTCTCTAAGATGTTGGCTAAAACTCTCTTTTTTATTTCTGGATTTAATAAACCTCTTAAATGTTTGTTCATTTTATTTACGCTCTAAATAGCTTTGCATTTTTGGAGTATAAGTACCGCCTACTTTCGTTTTTGCATATCCGAACGCTTTTGTATACCATGGATTTACGTCTTTTGTTTTCCTTATCTTTTCCGCATTTTTTGGGTCTAAGAGATACTCCGCCTCGTCTGTGCTGCCAGGCGCAAAACTTTTAGATAGCGCTTGGAATACTCTCTTTTTATTTTCGCTCGTTTCGGCTTGCTCAGCTTTTCTCGCTTCTTTTTCTAGGTCTCTGCTATGGATCACAGTATCTCTCTTTTCTTGGCGTTTTGCTTGTCGTTCTTCTTTAGCCAACTCTTTTGCCTCTTTTTGCGCTTCAATTTCAAGTTTTAATTGTTCTAGCATTTTTGCCTCGCTAAATTTTCTATCTTGATGTTGAGCGAAAAGCCTTTCTCTTTTTTCTTGATTGCCCCTTTCTTCACGGTTTGCGTTTTTCATTAATTTCATCATAATTAAGGAATGAACAAGTCTGCCTATGGGGTCAGAATTAGACTTACCCATCTCTTTAAAAAGAGATAATTTATCTCTTTCCTTCGTATCGTTTTGCCCTTGCAAATATTTCATAAACTCAAGATCATTTTCGTGTCTCATTTTTTATACTCTCCCCTTATACGAATGCGCCTAATATTCCCATCCCCAGATTAGAAAAATTGTTAATCAAATTACTTTGTTGAGTATAACCCAACTGCATCAAAGCTAACTTGTTTTGCATTTGTTGAACTGACATTCCCGCAGCAGCAGCCTGACGTTGAATATCCAAGCTATCTTTAGCATTTTTATCGCTGTTTATAGGCTGTATAATATTACTTAGCCAAGTTAGCATATCTTTATGAGATGTGTCTGGCGGTGGCGGAGTTCTAAGCGCTTCTATTTTTTTCACATCTAGCTGCAACCCCATTTGCTGAAGAGTAGCATTTGTTTTTTGCGCCCACTCCTGCATGCTAATTTGTTTCCTTTGAAGTTGCATATTGGCATGCTGCATTTGAATATTCATATGAGTTGTTATAGCGTTTTGACGACGAATGTCGGCTGCTTTTTGTGTCTCTAATTCATGCGAAGCTCTCCAGTTGGCAACTTGCGAATCAATGTTCTTCTCTTGAAGTCTATTCTGCTCTTGCTGATTTCGCTCGGAGGAAGCTAATTGATCTCTGTTAAAACCCAAATTTTGCGCCTGCGTCTCACGTTGCTGGACAAGATTTGCAATTCCACGAGAATGCTCGCCTGCCATTTGTTTTATTTGTCCTTGCGTCATAGCCCTTTGGTTTGCCGTTTGTTGCCATTTTTGCGCTAAATCTTCTCTAGCCGCTAAAGCGTCAAGATATTGCTTTTGCCTATTATAATTAAAATTGTTTATGGTGTTTGTCATGGACTGCGATCCATAGTCTGGATGAGCGTTCCCTAAATTCCCTAGAGACGACGCCATTTCGTCGTCAGCTCTTTTTCGTAGTCCTTGCTCATAAGAATTTAGTTGTTGGTCTGTTAACGGCATAAATACCCCCTGTCTTTATTTTTTTATTAGTGTCCTATTTCCCACCATCTTGGCACCCAGCCTCTTGGCATCGCTCTTCTGATCGCAGCTGGCACCCGTTGCCTATAGTTCTGTCTTCTATTAAATTCTTCACCAATCATGGCGTTCCTTTCGAGTAATAAATTCATGTTGGCAGGATTTCTATATATAGGCGAACTTGTTGGAAGACCTTGTATCATTTCATTCTGCGTCAGCGAATTGTGGAACAAATGATTTTCTAGGTCAGCGCCAGACATACGTCTAAGGTCATCTGCGTTCCTAAAATCGTCTAAATGCCTCATAGGCGCACGCAGCCCCCCTAGACCCATAATACTATGAAGATATGCGCTGGTGTTGATCCTATCTGGATCTGACCTGTAGTCGCTAGTGTTTATGTCAGGCAACATCTGTTGCGCCATATGCGCCATACGTGTATGTAAATGCCTTCTTTCTTCTACATTGCGATCATTCGCAGCTTGGTCAAAAAGAGGGTCATTTGGACGCCTTAGATCAGGAAGTCCATTCTCCATGTGTGACAGCGCATCCAAGTTAAACTTAAACCGCTGCCCTCTAACTGCTCGATCTCTTTCTTCTGGCGTAGAATTTGGATCAGCGAGTATATCTTGGAGATATCGCCTTTGTGGCGCTGTTCTAGGATTTTGTTCAATTATGTGATTTGCTGCCATGATTCTAGCCTCAGCAGCCTGCTCGGGTGTTCCTCCTGCCATATACACATGCCGCGCAGCTTCCTGAGGAAGCCGATGTATATCCACTCCGGCGTTCAATGCGTTTGTCAGTCCTTGTTCTTCCAAAGGACGAGCCTCTCTGCGCAAAATCTCGTTATGAAGTTGGGTATGAAGGTCATGTACGTTTCGAACGGTCAGACCAGGCAATCTAGCGTCAGCGTTTATTGCTGCCGGTCCTAGCATCCTCATTCTATAGGTATGATTGCGAGCTTCTCGAAGCCAGTCGCGTGAGAACCTATGTAACGGCATATTTAAGGCAAGCGTATTGTCGGCTCCATCCAACCTGTCTCTATTGGTAATTTCGTTATCAATTTCGTCAGCTAAAGCAGTCCTATGCGGAACGTCTAAATGGTTGTATTCTGGATGATTAAGGGTTGGTGGACGCCTAAGATTAAACATGTGGGTGTTCAACTCATCTAAAGGCATATCTTCTAAGTTCATTCCAGGACGCAATACTTGCGGACCTCCTGCTGGCGCCGCAGCTGGCGGTGGTGGCGCAATGTTAAGCCTATTTATCATATTATCTATATCCACGCCCGACAAATGACCTAACGCTGGGTCTTGTGCGCCAGGAACGCCATGATACCTGCGATTAGATTCTTCCGTAAGCCTATCTATCAGGGCGCGCCTGTCCTCAGGCGAAACTCTAGAATAGTCCCTATTTGCCTCAAGTCGTCCATCGTCAATTGGCTCATACTGCGGCGCGGGCGCGGGCGCGGGCGCTCGTCCTGCCCATCCTGGCGGCATCGCTGGCTGTGGTGGTGGCGGCGCTGCTGGAATTCCCGAAGCTGCTCCAACTGGATGGCCTGCAGGAAAATCAAACAATCTAGTTCTTTGATGGAATTCGAGCGGATTTTCATGAAAAAGATGATATCTATTGTTATGATTTTTCATTTCCTCGTCAATTAAAGAGCGTTGTTCATCGTCGTCTAAGTTATGAGCTTTGTCAAATATAGACGTGTCAATTCCGCGCCTAGCAAGCTCGTTATGCAAACGTCTCATTTGGTATAGCTGTCCTGTAGATATTTGCTGGGCAGGATTTCCTCTTACATTTGATAATAACTGATGGTAAGCGTCCATAGCGTCTTTTGTAGATAAATTCGCAATGTTCATCGCTGCCGTATTGTTCTCATCATCTTCTTGGTGCAAATTTCTCATGTTGCCGTATCTCTCGATGTCGCTTTGTCCTGCCTGCCCGATATTATCGCCCAAATTATTAAGGAAGCTCTGATTTAAATTAGCGTTTTGCGTGTTTTGCCTTATTCTGTTATTCTCATCTGCTCTAGCATTATATAGTCTTGAAGGGGCTTTAGCCATATCGTACATGGCGTTAACAATATCGTAATGGTTTGGGTTTACTTCTCCAGACCCGTAATCCAGCCCTGCCCTGTGTAACAACGTATCTCCTGCAGAAATCATTTGTGAAAAGAAATCGTTTCCCTCTGCCGCATATTGAACCTTTCTCGTCATATTTGGAATAGTGTCTGTTGGGTTCTGTCCAGACCCAAACTGAGCGTTAGTAGGCTGATCTTGCGTAAGTTCAGGATTATTATTTTGATTAGATGTTAAATTTCCAAGTGCCATAAAGTCGCCTTTTTATAAATTATCTATGAAGAAGATATTTAGGTCTGCTAGTTAAACGCGTAAAGTTGCCAAGCCTGCTTAAACCGCCGCGTACCCATCCTTGAGAAGACCTGTCGTCAGCTCTAATGCTAGCGTGTGTTGCCTCTAAATCTCTCAGCCGGTTACGTACGGATTCTTCGATCCGTATATGGGCAGGCAAACTAGAATAAAGAGACTGGGCGTTTGCTAAATGCGTATCTTGTTCAGTTTCGTTTTGAGAGCTAACAATTTTATTTTTTAGCTCGTCTAAAGCTTTCTGCGAGTTCTCCATTCTTCTTCTAGGAGACAATTCTATTCCGCGATCAGTTCTATGCAACGATTCGTAAAGTTTTCTTGCGCTGGCATTATCGCCTATTTTTAGCAAAGCATTTATTCTAGTTAATACAGCTTTATACGTCTTATTTTTTGGGTCACGCCGCTGTGCTTCTGTTAATATTCTAAGAGGACCAAATGGTGTCCGAACGAAAGGAGTGCCATCTCTAGCCAAGATAAGATCATCTCTATTCTGCGGATTTTTGAGGTTGGCGGTTGGTCCTTCTTGCACATGTTTTATCATTACTCCATTTACATCTGGGATTAAATCTGCGGCTATATCTCCCCTCACGCCATATAAATCTTTCATTTCAGGGTGCTGAAGATAAAAATCAGTCGGCATATGGTCTTGAACATCAGAAGAATCATATGGTTTTCCAAGCTTCTGAGCCGTTTGTTCTAGCATCTCTCTGGCTGATGTTCCAGAATCTAAACTAAGGTCTGGATGCTGACTTTTATAATCTTCATTTGCACGCTCAATATCTTCTGTAGTCATGCTATCAAAATCTTGAATAAAGTTATTTTCTGGATTTAGCGCTGCTGCTACTGGTGGCGCTAGTGGTGGCGCTCCTCCGCCTGCTGCGCCTGGTGGCGCTGGTGGTTGCGCTCCTCCGCCTGCTGCTACTGGTGGCGCTGGTGGTTGCGCTCCTCCGCCTGCTGCTACTGGTGGCGCTGGGGGTTGCGCTCCTGCGCCTGCTGCTGCGGGTGGCGCTGGTGGTGGCGCGCCTGCGCGCGCGCGGGGCTGCGCTCCCCCGCCTGCCTCTACAGGTCGCGCTGGTGGTTGCGCTCCTCCGCCTGATGCTACTGGTGGCGCGGGTGGTTGCGATCCTCCGCCTGCTGCTACTGGTGGCGCTGGTGGTTGCGCTCCTCC
>JAISDY010000081.1 GCA_031264425.1 Endomicrobium sp.
TCGGATAGATAAAAAGAATGATTTTAATAAAAAAGGGTAGCCTAAACGATAAACTCGGGTCTCGGGAACAAATTTTAAAAATAGTTTGCAAAGTTAATATATTGCCACGCGTTCCTTTAAAAATTAGACGATGAGAAATCATATGATAAAAGTTTGTTATATCGTCACTAAACTTGAACTTGGCGGAGCTCAGAAAGTAGCCTTGCATGTTGCGGAAAATATTGATAAAAATATTTTTGACAGTTTTATTATTGCGGGTGAAGGCGGAATATTAGACCGTAAAGCCGTAAAAAAAGTGAGATTGTATCATATAAAGGATCTTGTCAGAGAAATTTCTCCATTAAGAGATTTAAAAGCTCTTTTTAAAATTTATTCCATATTGAAGAAAGAAAAACCAAATATAGTTCACACACATTCGTCAAAGGCTGGGATTACAGGAAGAATAGCCGCTAAGCTGGCAGGGGTAAAAGTTATAGTTCATACGATACACGGGTACGGCTTTAATGAAACGCAAAAATGGTTTGTCAGAAAATTTTACGTTTTTCTTGAGAAATTCTGCGCTTTGCTTTCAGATAAATTAATTGTCGTAACTAAAGAAGATATAAAAAAGGGACGGCATTATAAAATTGCCAAAGAAAATAAATTCATTCTTATACGAGCAGGTATAGATACGGCGCTTTATAAGAATTTTATTCCTAAGCTTAATTTTAAAGAAACATTAGGAATAAATAAAAATTTAAGAGTTATTACTACAATATGCCCTTTTAAACCGCAAAAAAATCTTAAAGATTTTATCAAAACTGCTTCTTTAATAGCCCCAAGACTTAAAGACGTTATATTTTTTATAGTTGGAGATGGCGAACAAAGAAAAGAACTTGAGGTTTTGAGAGATAGTTTGAATTTAAAAAATAGAGTTTTTATGCTTGGCTGGAGAACAGATATTGTGGAAATCCTCAAAGCAAGCGATGTTTTTGTATTGACATCGCTTTGGGAAGGGCTGCCATGTACTATTGTTGAGGCTATGTGCTGCTCTAAACCGGTTGTGGCAAATGCTGTGGATGGAGTAAAAGAAATAGTTGTTGACGGTGAAACCGGTTTTTTAATAGAGCCAAATAATTATGCAAAAACTGCCGAAAAAATTATGTATTTACTAAATGACGAGACTGCTTTAAAAAATATGAGCGCAAACGCTTATGCCTCTATAGGTCAAGAATACGATATAAACCACAATCTCAAAGAATACGAAAAATTATACTTAAAACTAAACTAATAGCTTTTTAACTTAAACATTGCAATTATTTGCTTGACTATGCGCAAATGTACTACCCTGAATTTTTATACACGAGTAATTAACTATGCCACCCCGGCAAAAAGCCTTATATAACCTTCTCTAACTTCTCATAAAACTTTAACATCTATGTAATTTTCTTTAATTCCCACTTTTTTGCAAATTAAAATTAAATTAACTTATTTCAGTAGTATAATAATTTTTAACTTATATTTACCAGAGATATTAAAAAAGAGAGATTTTGAGAATAAAAAATTTCTAAAACGGGAATCTTTTTGATGGAGTTAGTTCTTTTTAAATTTTTTTGTTTAAAAGGACATTTATGTCTAAAAATAAACTAAGTATTTTTAAAGTTTTTGTATATATCTTAGTGACAATAAATTTTATATTGGGATTGTTATTGTTCTACGTTTGTCATTACATGATAGATGAGAATTATCAAAAAATGTATCTCCAACATAAACACTTAGAGGAAGAACTTCTGCAGCAAATTGAAAACTTAAGAAGGCAAACTTATAGTGAAGTCACGGTAGTTAAAGAACAATTAAAAGATGTGAAAGAATACATAAAAGAAGATTCTGAAAGCAAAATTGAATTTATCACGAACATCATAGCTCATCTTTCCAAAATTGACTCTGAGTATAAAAATACATCCAAAACTAGAGGAAGAATTTTGAGTACTGAAAAAAGCTTAAAATACTTGAAGAAATATTAAAAAAGAAGAAAGAAAAGCCTAAAACAAGCATTTATACAGTAAGGAGCATTTCTTAAATAATGAACAGAGTATATATAGTTTATGTACATATTTTTTTATTTCTCTTAATTTCGTCGCCTTCATTAGGGTTAGAAGTATCTTATAAAGATTTTTTTGCGAAGAATACGATTAAACAACTAATGTCTACGACGAGATCAAGAAAGATTGAACCTATAAAGAGCCTTCGCGACATATATAAGCAAAAAAGGATTGCTTATGAACGGGGAATTCCCAGTAACGATCCCGAGACCTCTGAGCTACTAAAACTGGACAGTGACGATGCATATTGCGAGTATAAATTTGCTTTAGATAGGTATTACGAGCTAAAAGAACATTTGTTAGGATTAACGTCATTATCTGACATGAAATTTTTAGCCAATGTTATAAGAAGCGGAGTGACCAACATCAACAGAGATTATGTATATTGTAAGCTGGATAGATATTTCTCAGAGAAAAGTACCTCTAAAAACTATAATAATAACTATATGGATATAGAATATACTCAAATAGATGATTGTGTGTTGTGTAGCAAAGATATTTGGGTAAATACTTTTTATAAGACTACGGATATAGAAGGCGACAACAATGACATAGTCAACGACAAAAAAAGAGGCGTAATCTTAGGATATGATCATTCATTATTCACGAGGTTATATATAAAAGCAGACGAGCAGAATGTAATAGACGAAAAAGATGATTCCGCAAAAATTAAAAGCATGTCTTTGGGGATGTATGGGAACTTACCGGTAAGAGCTAACATTAAATGGCTAGTTGAGATAGGCTTTGGCAAGTATGAAACAAAAAGAAACTTATCTCCGGAACAAAATATTCTAGGTGAAAAGGCGTCAGGTATTGCTAAAGCGAATTTTACATGTACGACAATCAACGCCGATATAGAAATTTCCAAAAATACTCCATTAAAACCTCTTATCTTAAAGCCTTTCGCAGGGCTTAGTATGAGTAGTAATTTTTATCCTTCATTCAAAGAAGATTCTACAACTTCCTTAATTATGAATGTTTATGGCGGAGTATATTGGCGCTCACTGGCAAGGGTAGGTGTGGTGTGCAGAAAAGATTATAAAAAGTGGAGCATAAGTTCTAAAATTTTCTCAGAAATAGTCTTGACATCTTTATCGCCAGAGATAACTCATACGTACGATTTCTCAACAATCTTTAAATCTAAAGGCACATCTGAAGAGTTTTTAAAACCAGGAGTTTCATTATATTTAGATTATAAAGTGTGCGAGTCGTTTTCTGTATCTGGAAATATTGAAGTACGCAGGGGAGGTGATTTTTGTTTAAATGGCGGCGTAGTCTATTCTTTTGGCAAAATTGTAGGTGCTAAAGAAAAGAAGGAGTATACTAAAAGAATTTTTGTAGTTACAAAGGAGAATTAAAAAATGAAAAGAAGTTTTTATTTAGGCGCTTTAGTTTTATGTTTATTTGGAAATGTAGCTTGTGCTGATTTTTTGGATAAACTTTTATCCAGCAATGCTTCTTATAAGTCAGCAGTAGCAGGAAAAACCCTCAGAATCTATGAGCATGATACTTTTAATGGTATTCCACTAAAAAAGAACCCTCAGTATTATCGGGCGAAGATAAATAGGTTGGAGAGAGATTTCGCGAGCAAGGACTGGTCATTAAGCATCGACCCCGACACAGAAAAAGTTAATGCAAAACAAAAGATTGATGATATAAATGTTAAACTGCATGTACAGGAAGTAAGAATTCAATCCTATGCAGCTCACAGAAAATCATTGTTAACAGCTTTTAGATACGATCTGCCAAATTTAAATACTCTTATAAGCGACTACGTTACTAATTTCTATAAGTAATCAAAAAAGTCTCATCTTGAAAGGGTAGAAAAGTAGAAATACTTTTCTATCCTTTTCTTGTTAGTTTACCCTATAAAGACCTTTCCAAAAAACCCTAAAATAATATACCTAGTTAATATGTAATCCAAAAAAGAACTTTTTTAAAATAACCTCTCACACGGCAATCTTAATTTTCTTATTCAAAAGGCGTCATTTTTAAGCTATTTTTTCAAGAAAGCCTCAAAAAAGGTTCCCCTTTTTGAGTCGGAGCACTCTCAAAATCATTCCTTTTTGCTCTATCCGGTAAACTTAGGAAGAGACCATCCTTGCAATGAGTGATTGTTGGTAAAGGAAGTTAAAGTGAATTGTTAAATTTGGAACTTTTTTAGTGTTATGAAGTTGTAGGTAAAAGGATTAGTTCGTCACTATTATGTTTTATAGCACCTTACATAATATGTTTTTCTCGTTGGAACCTAAAGATACTAAATCTTTTATATCTATGACATTTTACATAAATTTTATAAAATATAATATTTGGCAAGTTAGAATTATAATTAAAACATAAACATCTATAAACTTAGCTAGATGTAAAAAACAAAATATTTTTTACTAAAAAAGGAGAAAAAATGAAATTAAAAGTATTAGTAGCTTTAATTTGTGCAGTTGTTTTTGCGAATGTTGCAGGTGCGGACTATTATAATTATCAGTCTAAGATTAATTTAGGAGAACTAGAGGGATATGTGTCAAGCAATCAAACAGCATTTGACGAAGCAAAAAGGGTTTTTGATCTAGATGTAAATAATCAAACTCGTGCTGATGCATATTCACAAGCTTTGGACAGTCTTAATGTAGCAAAAGTTGCTTATGAGAGCGGAAAAGTTTTGTTTAAATCTTTTCTAAATTTGCTAGGAAGACTTAGCTTTGCTAAAGCACAAGGCAAGTCCTTTGTTGCAAGAGGAATTAGAACAGATTTAGTATCTAACTATCTTACTGATTCAACTTCTGTACTCTATGATATAGAAATTAAGTAAATAATTTATTAACAAACAACCAATAATTTAGTTTTTATTTTGTTTCTGAATTTATTGGTTGTTTTATTTTAATAAATTGAGTTTTCGAGTAGATAAAAAAGGAGCAAAGAAAAAATGAAATTAAAAATTCTAGCAGTAGTAATTTTATGTATTTGCTTTTTCAATATTGTAGAAGCAAAGTATTATAAACTTAAACCAGAATTAGATATAGAGAATTTGGAATTAGATATTTATCGTAAAGAAAATTATTACAGAATGGAACTGTCTAAAGGTATGCAATTTGCTGTTAATGCTTTTGATGCTTGGCAAGCTGCTCTTGGTACCTATTCAAAAGCTCTTAATGATATTGAAAAGTTTAAAAATTTGTATTCAAAAGTTAGAAGAACTTTAAAATCAGGCGCACCAAGTAGCGAATTATTACTGAAGAAGTTAGTAAAAAAATATCTTGTTGAAACTTCTAGTAGTGAAGATGGATATATAAGTTTATAAAAATGAAAAAAATAATAAATTTTTTATTTATATTTATATATATTTTTTTTCTGAACACACAAGTTGTGCTTGGGGAGCTTTATCTTACTCCCGCTGAACTTGAGAACGCTATAGAAATAATTATACAAAGGCATATGAAGAAGTCTTTAAAATATATACCAGAACAGCTTTCTACGCATATAGGAGGATATTTTGACAGAATGGAATTTAGGCTCAGATGTAGAGATGGAATAATATCTAACTATTTTACAAAAGGTAGAGGGGCTGTATTATCAGACTTCGTATTAGACTCGAGTGAACCTTTATATATCTGTGTCCCGAGGGATGGGATAATATTTAAAAATAATACTTCTTTTAACGCTGGAGGAGTAGCTTATTTAGGTGGTAATAGTACTCTAGAGTTCATGAATGCTTCATTTTTGGATAATAAAGCGCTAAATGAACCGGGTGGAGTAATTTATTTAGATATTGGTTCAAATGTAATATTTAATGTGAACGCTTGTTCAGAAACAGTTTTCAAAGGAAACACTGCATTAGGAGTAAGCAATTCAATACATATGTTAGACCTAACAAACGTAACATTTTCTATAGAACAATGGTCAAAAGTACAAATGTATGACGCACTTTCAGATGAAATATCAAATAGCGATTCTAGCGCCGCCACATTAGAAGTGAAAGGTCTAGGAGAATTTAATCTAAGAAAAACAAGCATAATAAAGGGAACAAATTTAAAGTTAGACGGACTATTTAAGTTAAAAGAAGGAGCGAACTTAACGGGGAAAAGTATAGAAAATAAACGCATTTTTAGTACGGTAGATGGAGAAATAAACACGGTGGAAGTAGAAAAATTTGAGAACGATGGAAAAATAGAGATGGAAGTATATAGAGAGGGTGATAACGATAGTATAAAAACAAGAGAGATAAAAATAGAAAATAACAGCGTATTAAAAATAGTGGCGAACTCTAGAAGATTTGATAAAAGAACATATAAAATACTAGAATATACTAGCAATTGTGAAGGAAAGTTTAAGTATGTGGAGATGGATGAGAGTTTTGGAAGGGTAAAGAGCGTAGATTATGGGCATAATGGAATATTTGTAACATTGGAAGGAAAAGGGGTAGGAACGAAGTTTAGAAATATGAAAGATTTGACAAGAAATCAGAAGTCAGTGGCAATAGCTTATGATAATATGTCAAAAACAAGCACGGGAGAGATGGATAAGAGAATAGAAAAGATAGATTTGCTGAGCATATATAATCAAGAAGCGGCAAAGAAATTATTTACAGAAACGAGTGGATATTTTTTGGCGAATATGATAAGAAATGGAACAAGAGATGAAGGGAAGAGATTGATAGATGAAAGAATGCAAGAGAGAGAATATAAATATAATAAAAACCCAGAAGTGTGGGGAAAAGCAGAATATAATTATGTGGAAAACAAAGAAGATAAAAACAAAGAAGGAGACTGCATAGATAGGAATATAACAGGTATTATAGGATATGATAAGGTAATTAAGAAAGATAAATATGATGATAAATTTATGTTGTTGGGCGGATTTATAAAGATTAGTGAACACAATATAAAGCAGGGAAACAACAACGAAGGAAAGTTAGTAAAAAGCGGAATAGGATTTATGGGAAAGGTAGAAGGAAAGAAAAGAGAAATAAAGGCGATAGTAGATGGAAGTTACGATATATATGATACAAAAAGATGCGTAAGATTTGAAGCTTATAATAGGGGAGAATTTGAGGAAGCGGAGGAAGTAAACAGGATAGATGGGAAATTTAAAGGGATAGGACTAGGATGTGATTTAGAGGGAGCGATAAAGTTAAGAACTAAAAAGAATATAATAGTTAGACCATATATAGGAATGGAAGCAAGAGTAAACAATTATGACAAGATAAAAGAAGACGGATCAGGGCGTATAGGTTTGGTAGTAGAGGGAAAGAGTTATACAAGAATGTTGGGTAGATTAGGGATAGGAGTAAGGCAGGAGAAAGAATGGTATGGTTGGAATGTAAAAGGGGAGTATAAATACTTGTTGAGCGAGGAAGTTCCGACGCTAAAAGCAAGATTTGACGGTAGTAATGAAAAATTTGAAGTAGTAGGAAACGAAGAAGGACGGTCAGTGTTGGGAGTGGGAGGAGGAGTAAGTTGTAAGATAGTGGAGAGGGTAGAAATATTTGCGAATACTAACTATCATATAGGATACAAGTATAAATCTGTGCAAGCTAATATAGGCTTAAGTTGTAAGATTGGAACTCTAACCCCTAATTTTGTTAAGAGATCAATTAAGATGAAAAAAGAACTTAACAAATATATTTATGAAGGTTTGTTTGATAAAATGAAACAATACAAAAAAAAGATATAAAATTTGGATAACAAAATAATAATTAAAAGAAAGAGAGTTATTATGAAAAATGTAGTGTTGGTTTTTAGTTTGCTTTTTATATTAATATTAAATTCTGCTCTAATAATGGCTGAAGATTCATTTTCTAAGGAAGATATAAAAGAATTTATTGCAATTATGAATGAACTTGAAAGCTCGGC
>JAISDY010000032.1 GCA_031264425.1 Endomicrobium sp.
GGGCTTGTTTTGTCAAAAGAATCTATTTTTATAAATGTTTGTGATGAAATAGAACAATTAAAGTTTGACGAATATCACGGCAAAATAAGAATAAAGCTTCACCCTGATGTTGTAGATTACTTCAAAGAAAGAAAGACCAGGCTAAAAGAGTTGTTTAACGCAGAGTTTGAAATAAAAGCAAGTCAGGAAATAGATAGAGAAGAATATCAAATAATTTTTGAATAATCTTCTAGAACCCTTCTTCTTCTATGCTCAAATCCTGCCTTTTTTGGTCGTCGGCATTATTAATTGATTGATTATAATATTGAGTGGGAGCAGTTCCTTGTCTGAACGCTTCTAAAAATGATCCAGGCGTTTTACTTAACGCCAAGAGACCTGTGCTTGGGTCAATAAGTGCCCATTCTATACCATCGGGCTGTTTAAAATCTAATACAGGCTTTCCTTCAAGTGCTTCTTTCATAAATTTAGTCCATATGGGGCATGCGAGACCTCCACCGGTAACCCTATCACCCAGAGGTATTGAACGATTGTCATATCCAATCCAAACGCCTGCAACAAGTTGAGGAGTATATCCAACAAACCAAGCGTCGCTTCCATCGTTTGTGGTTCCGGTTTTTCCTGCGCAAGGTCTTCCTAAATTTTGGGCATACCAACCGCTTCCTTTCTCAACAACAGCTTTAAGCATATTGGTTAAAATAAAACATACCTGAGGGGATAGAACTTCTTCTTGTTCTGGAATGTTTTCTTCCAATACTTTTCCATCTTTATCAAGTATTCGCTTTATTATGTAAGGCGTTGTTTTAATTCCTCCCGAAGCAAAAATTGCAAAAGCCGAGACCATTTGTTCAAGAATAACGTCACTTGCTCCAAGTGCAAGAGAATAGGAGTTTATAAGGGGGGTATTTATACCAAGGTTTTTTGCCGCTTCAATAACTTTTACAGGTGTTGTTTTCATTATCAACTCAACCGCACAAGTGTTTATTGATAATGCCAAAGCCGTTCTTAAAGTTACTTTTCCTCTAAATTTTTTACTGTAATTTTTTGGAGCCCAAACTTTGTTTGTGTCAATTAAATCATCTTCAGAAACATTTTCGGCTATTGTTTCAAGATAAGTTATATCTCTTGAAACTAAATCCCAAGAACCTCTGTTATACACAAAAACCAAAGGTTTGTCTTCAAGTGTGGATGCGGGCGTAAACCCTTGTTGGATTGCCGTGAGATATACAAACGGTTTGAAAGCAGATCCTGCTTGTCTTTTAGCTTGAGTTGCTCTGTTAAACTGTGATTCTTTAAAACTGCGACCTCCAACCATAGCTCTAATTGCGCCATTTTTTGGGTCCACTGCTATAAGAGCACCTTGAGCTTTAACTGGCGTTTGTTTTGTTTTTTCAAAAAAACCAGTTTTACCTTTATCAAAATCACTGAGAGATTCTTCAATAATTTTTTCAGCCGCTGTTTGAGCCTGTATATCCAGAGTGGTGTAAATTGATAAGCCGTCTCTAAATAAAACGTTTGTTCCGTATTTTGGTTCAAGGATAAGTCTTAAAGCTTCCACAAAATAATGTCCTTTTTCTTCTTTTAGCGAAGTATCTTGTACGGGCAAAGGCGTTTCAATAGCTTCTTTCTCTTTCTCTTGCGTTATATAACCAAGCTGCCTCATTCTTGATAGAACTAGATTCCTTCTTAAAAGAGCGGCTTTTGCGTTTTTAAATGGATTGTAATAATTGGGTGATTTAGGTATTGCCGCAAGCATGGCGCATTCTGCGAGATTTAAGTCTTTTATGTCTTTATTAAAATATATTTTTGCAGCCGCCTGTACTCCGTGCGCTCCGCTGCCAAAATAAATTTGGTTTATATAAAATTGCAAAATTTCGTTTTTTGAATAATTTTTTTCAAGTTGTATGGTAAGCAAAGCTTCTTTAATTTTTCTTATTATAGTTTTTTCACGGGTCAAGAATATGGTTTTTGCTAATTGCTGAGTAATTGTGGATCCGCCTTCGGCGGCTCTTCCTTTTAATAACGCCCTTAAGAAAGCCCGCGTTATACCTTTTGTTGAAATTCCCCAGTGTTTGAAAAAATCATTATCTTCAATTGAAATAAAAGCGTTTTGTAAATCTGCCGGTATGTCATTTATAGTAGTGAGAGCACGTCTTTCCGTGAAAAGCTCGGCTATTAAGTTATTATCTTTATCATAAATTTTCGTTGATAAATTAGGCGTGTAGTCTCCTAGCTGTCGTATTGACGGAAGATTGTCTATAAAATCTGAAATAATTTTACCACAGACGATTATGGCAAGTGCAGAAAATAGCGTGATAAAAATAAACTTAGGAAAGGTGTTTTTTTTTAATTTAAGCTGATACCTCATAATGTAAAGAATTATATTTTAAAATGCGGATTCTTTCAATAGTCGCAAAAACCTTTTCAGCTTATTTATGAACATTACGATTGTAAAAGTTTCCGCTAAAATATTATAATAACCGCATGAAATATAATGCCGGCGTTATTTATAACAAATCTAAATCAAACGCTAAAAAATTTGCGCTTGAAATTGCGACATGGCTTAAAAAGAACAAGTGCAAGGTATTTTTAAGTGACTCTATTTCAGTAAGACCTAAAAAATTTGATTTTATATTGTCTGTCGGCGGTGATGGAACAATGCTAAAAGTTATAAGGACATTCTCGCCGTTGTCAGTTCCGATAAAAGGCATAAATCTTGGCTCTCTTGGATTTCTAACAGATACGGATGCAAATGAAGTTTTTGAGTTCTTAAAAAATTTGCTTTCTTCCAGTTTTAAGGTAGAAAAGAGAATCTTATTGTCTGTTGAATTTGAATACAATGGCAAAAAAGTAAGAGCAATCTCTGCAAATGACTGTGTGGTTCGCTCTTTAACCGGTGGAAAACTTATAACTGTTGACGTAAATATAGATAGAGATTTTACGGCGGAATATAAATGCGACGGAATGATTATATCTACGCCAACAGGTTCAACGGCTTATTCTCTTGCCGCTTCAGGTCCTATAGTTTATCCCAATATCCCAGTATTTATTCTTACGCCTATTTCTCCGCACACATTAACGCAAAGACCTATGATATTATCTGACAAAAGTAGCGTCTCTTTTACCGCCAAAAATAAGTATGGGTCTGGGAAAATTATGATATCAATAGATGGTCAAGAGAATTACACTTTGCCCAACGGCTCTGTAGTAAAGTTTTATCTCTATAAAAAGCCATTAAAGCTTATAAAAAACTGTAGTAAATCTTATTTTGAAACTTTAAAGACAAAATTGCATTGGAGCATTTAATGTTGTCCTCCCTGTCAGTTAAGAATTTTGCTTTGATTGAGGATTTAAACATAGATTTTTCAAGCGGATTTACAGTGATCAGTGGCGAGACTGGGTCTGGGAAGTCTATATTGATAAAATCTATGGAGCTTCTTACGGGGGCTAGAGCAGATTTAGCCCTTATACGCTCAGGTTGTTCCATATGCACAATTAGCGCCTCTTTTGAGTCTAAGAGTGATAAAATTGCAGAGTTTCTAAATAATTTTTCAATACCGTTTAATGACGACACAATTCTAATTCGCAGAACTATAGAAAACACGGGGAAAAGTAAAGCTTTTATAAATGATTCGCAAGTGAGCATATCGGCTCTTGCTTCTATTGGAGAGCTGCTCATAGATTTTCACGGACAAAACGAAAAACATTCTCTTCTTGATTTAGATTCTCAGTTAGAAATATTAGACAATGAGGTTGAAGGCTTAAAGCCTTTGCTAAAGAAATCAGCTGATTTGTATGCTAAAGTTAAAGATTTAGAATCAAAGATAGAAGCTATGAATCTCTCTGATGCGGAAAGAGAAAGAAAAATTGATTTGTATTCTTTCCAAGTTAAAGAG
>JAISDY010000043.1 GCA_031264425.1 Endomicrobium sp.
AAGAAATGACAAGGAAGATGTTGGATAAGTAAAGGAATGAGTAGAGAGATGGTAGAGAAGCTAGAAAGAGGGGAAGAGGTAGGAACAACGAAGAAAGAGGGGAATGGGATAGGGATGCAGCAGATAAGAGGAGTGATAAAAGAAATGAGATGGAAGATAAAGATAGAGTCAAGAGAAGGAGAAGGGACGGAGTTTATCCTAACATTCCCAAAGGCTGAGAACCCAAGCCAAGATGGTTTGCAGACAGGATAGAGATAAAGAAGAGAGAAGAGGTAGTGATACTGGATGACGAGGTAGTATTGCATGAAGTGTGGAGAGAGAAGTTGACGGAGTACGAGAAAGAGATAAGATTAAAGTTTTTTACGCAAGGAGTAGGAGCGTTAAAATATCTAAAATCATTAGAAAATAAAGAGAAAGTATTTTTACTTACTGATTACAGATTTAAGAAAGAAGAAGTAAACGGAATAGATATAATAGAGGAAAGTGGAATGAAAGAAAGGCATATACTTGTAACAGGCGAGGAAGTTTCAAGAATAAAAGATTTTAATGAAAAAGCTAAGTTTTTAAAATTGTTTCCAAAAATGTACATTGCTGGCATTCCTTTAAGACTACTTTAATTGTTTAATAAATTATTTTATAAGGCATGGTTATGTTTGCAGATAAAATTTATTTATTGTTACTGTTATTGCTTCCACTTTTAGCAGGATTCCTTTATTTAACATTTCGTAAAAGAGCGTTTGATTTGGTACTGCTTATATCTAAGTCCAATTTCTTGTCTCTTACAAATGTTAATTTAAACGCTTATAAAGTTAAAAATATTTTAATTCTTTCAGCCTTATTTTTTATTATTATTGCTTTGGCACGTCCACAGTTTGGCTATAAAAAGAAAACTGTAATAAAAGAATCTTCTGAAATTGTTATATCTTTAGACGTTTCAAGAAGCATGCTTGCCCAAGATCTGAAGCCGAATAGACTTGAAAAAGCTAAAGATATGGTGTTAAAGATTGTTGAAGAGAACCCCGGCGAAAAAATAGGCATTATTGTCTTTTCAGGAAGCGCTATGTGGCAATGTCCCATGACCTACGATTCTCAGGCTTTAAAAATGTTCTTACAAAGTGTTGAGGTCGGCAGTCTTCCTATGGGCGGCACTCAAATAAGCGATGCTATTGTGCTAGCTTCAAAAGCTGTGGAAAAAGAACTTTCCAATGGAAAAGTTATGATTTTAATAAGCGACGGAGAAGATCACGATTCAAAAATTAAAGAAGCTATAAATAAAGCTAAAAAAGCGGGATTGAAAATTATTACGGTCGGTATTGGCACGCCGACTGGCTCTCCAGTTCCTGTAAAAGATGAAAGCGGTATAATAAAGGATTATATTAAAGACAGAACCGGTCAGGTTGTTGTAAGCAAGATAAATGCAAATTTACTCAAAAGCGTTGCCAGCGAAACAGGCGGAAAATATTTTGATGCTTCAGGTAAAGATATTTCAGGGGATCTGTCAAAAGCAGTAAGAGATTTAGAAAAAAATAAAAATAAGGTCAGCGAAAGAGATGGCAAAATAGACAGATTCCAGATATTCTTACTTGTCGCTTTGCTGTTGCTGTTTATAGAATTATTATTTCCTGTAAAAAGATTAAAGAAATGAAAATAGAGAAAAGACTTTTTGTTAAAATAATCGCTTTTTTCACGCTTTTGATTCTTCTATTTTTGATTTTATTTATATCAATCAAAAATGTAAGAGCCAATAACAAAGCTGTGAAGTATTTTAATAAAGAAAATTTTGAAGCGGCTGCGCAAACTTTTGATAATGAGCTTAAAAATAGTCCAAAAAATTATGTTGTAATAAACAATTCAGCGGGAACAGACTATAAACTAAATAAACTGGACGAAGCAGAGTCAAAGTATTCGGTTGTTATAAACTCCACAGATGCCGCAAAAGAAGACAAATTTACGGCTTTGTACGGTATAGGAAACGTTGAATTCTTAAAAAATAATTTTGAAAAATCCGCAGACTTTTACAGAGAGGCTTTGAAACTTAATCCAAATGATAAAGACGCAAAATATAACCTTGAGCTTGTGTTGTTAAAATTGAACGAGAAAAACAATAAACAAGACAGTAAAGACGATAAACAGAAAAATGATAAGCAAAAACAAAATCAACAAGCTCAAGATTTAAAAAAGCAGATGGAGCAAAATGATAAAGCTCAAAAAGAAAATGAAAAGAAACGCCAAGAAAAGAACGGCAAAAGCGGCGATAATAAAGATTCCGATTCCCAAAGAAGCGATGACAATAAACAAAAAGAGTTGGAAAAAGAAAAAAAAGAGCTTGATAAGCAGAAACAAGAAATAAGCGATAAAATAAAAAATTTAATGAATGCCCAAAAAGATAAAGATCAACCTAAACAAAAGCAATCTAATGCTCAAAAGGAAGAAAAATTTCAAAAAGGCAAACAGTCTGACAAAAGCGAGCCTATGCAACAAAACAAGATAAAAAAAGATGTTAATAAAGATACGCAAGCCGTAATGCTTTTAAATTATTATAATGAAGCTGATAAAAATTCAAATAAAGTCAGAAATAAAAATAAAGAACCTTTAACAAATCAACCGCAAGAGGATTGGTAATGTTTAAAAAGATATTTTGTTTAGTAATGTTATCTCTTGGAATAACATCGCTATATGCGGACGTTATTTCTTTTAATGCATCTGTAGATAAAAAAACGGTAGCTTTAAACGATTCTTCCATATATTCAATTACAATAAGTGGCGATGGAAAAAATTTGCCAGATCACGAAATAGGAAATATTGTTGAATTTAACAGATTCGGCACCTCTACTTCGCAAAGTATGACTATAATAAATGGAAAGTCCAATGTGAGCGTTACTTATAGATATACTTTGGGACCAAAAAGAACTGGTAAGTTTACAATACCTCCCGCTACTATATCCTATAATGGTAAAACATACTCAACCGAAAGTATAGAGATAGAGGTTGTTCCTGCTAAAAATATTCAGAGCATTTCTTCCGCGGATTCAAGCAGGGGAAGCGTTCGCCAACATTCGTCGCAAAATCCTCCCGGGAAAGCGTTTGTTAAAGCTTCAGTAAATAAAACAACGGTTTACGAAAACGAAAAATTAGTTTATAAATTTAACTTCTATAGAAATGTTGACTTAATATCTAATCCTGAATACTATCCTCCTGATTTTACGGGTTTTTGGAATGACGGATCTAAACCAAAAGAACGTTACGATGTTATTGACGGCTCTAACTATCACATTGATGAAATAGATACTTTTTTATATCCAGTCGGCGTTGGAGTAAAGACTATTGCGCCGACAAAACTCAAAATAAGCGTTATGGATTTTTCAGGTTCAGACGACGACTTTTTCTCTATTTTCTCAAATATGGGGCGAGGACGAACTAAAGTTTTAGAAACAAATCCTGTGGAAGTAAAAGTTATCGCTTTGCCACAAGAAGGAAGACCTTCAAATTTTGAGGGAGCTGTGGGTGATTTTAAAATAAAGGCTTTGGTTGATAAACAGAATGTACAGACAAACGAGCCTGTAACTTTGACGGTTACCGTAAGCGGAAACGGAAATATGAAAAGTATAGCCGACATACACTTTGATGATTATAGCGGTTTTAAAAAGTACGACACTATTGTTGCAAATACTTCGGATAATTCAAAAGAATTTAGAGCTATATTTATACCTCAGCTTCCGGGAGAGAAAGAAATACCTGCAGCAAGCCTTTCTTTTTTTAATCCTACAAAGAAACAATATGAGACTATCAAAACACAGGCGCAAATAATTGTTGTAAGAGGCGAGCCTGTTTATTCGTCCGGTTCTTCTAGTAAAGAATCCGGCACAAATATAATCCGCAGAGGCATAAATTATAACAATCCGATAAAAAATCTGAAACAATTTAAAGGACATTTTGTAAAAAAGCCTTCATTTTATTTGATTTTTGTTCCGTTTGTTATTTTATTGATGACAATTTTTACATATAAGAAGATACAAACAAATCCGTTGAAAAAAAGCAAAATTACTTCTTCTGTTGCAAAAATTCAAAAACTATTAGAAAGCGCGCGACTTGAAGTTTCAAAAAATAATTTGCACTTGGCTCTAAACTTAATCTATCAAGCTTTAATGGAATTTGTGACTATTAAAACAGGAATATTATCCGACAATTTATCCGGAGATCAAATAAAAGAAAAATTACTAACGTCAGGAGTAGATGAAGCGAATATTGGCAAAATAATGAAAATTTACGATAAACTCAACTTCTATAAGTTCGCTTCTGTAGATTTAGACAAAGATTCCATAAAAATTTTAATAGACGCCGTAAAATCTTTGATTTAAATATAAGTATTTGTCAAAGATATAAATAACCGGGTTATTAGAAAGACCCAACTATAAAAGAGGTATAAAGTGAAAAGAATTCTAATTAAAAGATTGTTTACGTCTTTATTGTCAATTTATTTTGTTCTCTCAATATTTGTTTCTTCATCGGCTGTTCAAACGTCTCATCTGGTTACAGAATCTGTAGATCTTTACGGCGGATTGGGTTTGCCGACAGACACTATTCCTTTTATGAAAAAAGTCCGCAGAGGCACGCTGCCTAACGGACTTCGTTATTACATTTTAAAAAATAATAAGCCTGAAAACAGGGCTTGCTTAACGCTAGCTGTTAATGCAGGGTCTGTCTTAGAGGAAGATAATGAGCAAGGGCTTGCTCATTTTGTGGAGCATATGGCTTTCCAAGGAACAAAACGGTTCCCTAAAAAAGGAGATATTTTAAATTATTTCCGTTCTAAGGGAATGCGCTTTGGAGCGGACGAGAATGCATATACGTCTTTTAACGAAACAGTCTATGGGATAGAAATACCTGTTGAATCCGATGGCAAAGGCGGGAAGCGTATTCCCAAAAAAGCTCTTGATACCATTGACGATTGGACGTATGCAATTACTTTTGATCCGAAAAATATAGATGATGAAAAACTCGTTATATTAGAAGAAAAAAGATTGAGAATGGCAAACGCTAACGGAAGAGTTATAGAGAAACTTATTCCTATTATATATAAAGGATCTAAATACGCTGTGCGCATGCCCATAGGTTTGTCAGAAATAATAGAGAATGCAAATCAGAAAGTTATAAAAGATTTTTATGACAAATGGTATTGTACGGAGAATATGGCTGTTATATTGGTAGGAGACTTTGATGATAGCGATTTGGAAAAAGCGCTAATATCTTATTTTCACGCTGTTCCTAGCAAAGTTTTGTTGAAGCGTCCAGATTATGAATTTCCGCTTCCTATAAAAGGAAATCAAAATATAGAAATTATTACTGATTCTGAGCTTTCTAATGCGTTGGTTTATCTTAGGTATAATCAATTTGCAAAAATTTTGGATAATAGTTTAAGTTCTTTTAGAGAACAGTTGATAGATAAACTTATTTCAAGCATGATCGCCCAACGCTTTCAAGAAGAATCGCATAATCCGGATGCGCCGTATATTTGGGCTTCTATTCAGGAAGATAGGGTTAAATCTTCTTCGCCGTCACGTTTTATGCAGCTTTATGCGAGGGCAAAAACAGACAAAACGGAAGAAGTCATTAAGTTTTTATTAAAAGAAAAAGAGCTTATTTATCGTTACGGCTGGACTAAGTCGGAAGTTGACGTTGCTAAACGTGCGCTTCTTGCCGAATTTACTTCTTTGGCTGCAGAAAAAAGATATGATTCAAGTGTATATATTTCAAAATTTACGAATCATTTTATTGGGGACAACGCCAGCGTGGCTGATAACGATATTTTGCTTAATGCTGCAAAGAAAATACTGCCCAACATTAGTATAGAAGAATTGAATGAAACGGCAAAGAAATATTTTGCGGAAGACGACTTGATCGCCGTTGTAGTTGCTCCTGAGAAAGAAAGAATTCCATCTAAAGATAAAATTAAAAAGATAATTAAAACTTCAAAAAAGATGAAAATTTCGCCGCCAAAGGAAGAAATTGTAAATGATATTCTCTTGAATAATGCCCCTGTTTCTGGAAAAATTTTGAATGAAAATATAGACGCCGAAACAAACGCTATTATTTGGAACCTTTCAAACGGCGCTACGGTTGTCTTGAAGAAAACCGATAATAAAGCAAACGAAATTGTAATGGATGCTTTGGCAAAAGGCGGGATTTTAAACGTTTCTAGCAAAGATATTGTATCGGCGCAACTTGCCGCGGACATGTTTAATGTTTCTGGCGTTGGGAAATACTCTAGTGACGAATTGCCAAAGAAACTTGCCGATAAACAAGTAAGCCTTTATTTCAATATGTCTGAGTTTACGCATGGTTTTTCTGGAGCGAGCGTAAATAAAGATATTAAAACTTTGTTTGAGCTTTTGTATTTGAATTTTACTGACCCTAGATTTGATTCCGAAGCAGTAAAGGCTTATATTTCAAAACGCAAATCGTTTCTTGAAAACGAAGATCGGGACCCGAAAAATGTTTTTAGTAAGGATTTTATAAAAATTATTTACGGGAACGATCCATATTTTAAACCTTTAGAGTTTTCAGATATTGCCAAACTTAATAAAAGCACCGCGTTAAATCTTGTTAAAAAAGCTTTAAATCCTGCGGACTATACGTTTGTCTTTGTTGGAAGTGTTGACGACATTAATACTTTTAAAGAATATGCGGCGACATATTTAGCTTCTATCCCTGCGGGTAAAGAAAAAAATTCTTTACCGCAACATAATGTTGCTCGTCCGAGAGAAGTTAAGCGTAATGTTTATAAGGGAAAAGAAGAGTTAAGCAGTGTCCGAATGAAGTGGATTATAAAAGAACAATATTCTCAAAATGAAAAAGCCGCGGCAGACGCGCTGAGAGAATATTTAAATATTGTTCTTGTTGAAGATATTAGAATGAAACTTGGCAATACGTACAGTATTTACAGCTTTACTGATTTAGACATTTTACTTGGAGAATTGAGCTTAAACATTTCATTTTCCTGTGCCCCGAACAAAGTTGACGAAAGCATTGCCGAAATAATTAAAGACATAAATGCTATAGATTCGGGTAATATCAACCTTGATATTCTAAGTAAAGCAAAAAAAGCCTGCAAGAAAGTATATGAAATTTCAATTCAAGACAATTCTACGCTTGCAAGAAATTATGCGGACTTGGCTGTCATATATGGCAAACCATTTGCCTCTATAGGCGAATTCCCTAAACTCTATGATTCTATGTCTTCAAAAGATTTACAAACAATAGTCAACAAACTTTTAAAAGGCGGCTGCACTCAAGTTGTTTTATACCCCGAAAAGTTGAAAGAATAACAGCTATAAATTATTATAAAGGGCATAATATTGCAAAAAATTGTCAAAAAAGTGATAATATTGGGCAATTTGGAAAGTCCATATGATCAACTTAAGGAGGGTGTGTTATGGAAAAGTGGAAATGTTCTGTATGTGGAGATGTTTATGATCCGGCAGTAGGTGACCCTGATAAAGGAATTGCTCCGAGAACATCTTTTGAGCAGTTGCCTGAAGACTGGACATGTCCTTTTTGCGGTCAGCCGAAATCTGTTTTTGAAAGAGAATAACTAACAGGATGACTTATGAAGCAAGTATATTTGGACAATCAATCTAATACCAAGCTAGATGAAAGAATTTTTGATGTTATGAAGCCGTTTTTTTTTGAGTATTACGGCAATCCTCAGAGTATTTATTCTTTGGGATCTATCTCTAAAGAAGCTCTTGAAACTGCAAGAAAACAGGTGGCAGATTACATACATGCCGATGCCAACGAGATTATTTTTACTTCTTGTGGGACCGAAGCCAATAATTTAGCTGTAAAAGGCATTTGTGAAGCGCTGAAGTCTAAAGGCAATCATATTGTTGTGTCTGCTATAGAACATTTTTCTGTTTTAAATGCTGTAAAAAAGCTTCAAAAAGATGGCTTTGAAGCAACTTATATATCTGTTGATGAAAAAGGGAATGTAAGTGAAACGGAACTTTTAAAAGCCTTGCGGAAAGATACAGTTTTGGTTTCAATACAGCATTCCAATACCGAAGTCGGTACTATACAAGATATAAAAAAATTAGCTTCAACTGTTAAAAATAGCAAAGTTAACGATTTCGTTGTTTTTCATACGGATGCGGTAAGTTCAGGCGGTATGATGCCTATAGACGTAAAAGGTTTGGGTGTTGACGCCTTGACTCTATCATCTTCGGCGATGTACGGACCCAAAGGAGCCGCGGCTCTCTATCTAAAAAAAGGGATACGTATTGTTCCTCAGATGGACGGTGGTGTGCAGGAGTATTCTAAACGCGCGGGGACTGAAAATATTCCCGCTATTGTTGGGTTTGGGAAAGCCTGCGAAATAGCTAAAGAAGAAACAGCGGCTAACAACAGGAAAATTAAAGAATTAAGAGATAAACTTATAGAAGAACTTCCAAAGAGAATAGAATACGTTTATTTAAATGGAGCTTTAGAAAACCGCCTTGTAGGGAACGTAAATTTTTCAATTGAATTTGTTGAAGGTGAAGCATTGTTTTTGCTTTTAGATGCTAAGGGTATTATGGCGGCAAGCGGGTCGGCATGCGCAAATAAGAATCTTAAAATGTCGCATGTTTTAGACGCCATGAAAGTTGATGTTGCCGTCGGTCAAGGTTCAATTTTATTTACTTTGTCAAAGTATAATACAGAAGAAGAGATAAACTATGTCCTTGAGGAGTTCCCTAAGATTGTTAAAAGGCTTAGGGAAATGTCGCCTCTATATTCTTATTTTATTCAAACTGGAAAAAGAAAACCTGCGGGTCCAGGGGCAGATTTTGACGATCATAATCACTGTCACTGCGATATAGAAATAGAATAAGTATAACCCTTAATTATAGTAATTTATAAAGATAGCTTTAATCGTTGCAATGCTTTTGCAATAGAGAGGTTTGGAAGTATTGGAGGGCAGTATGGCATTTTATTCTGAAAAAGTTATGGATCATTTTGCAAATCCGAGAAATGTAGGAGAAATAAAGAATGCCGACGGTATTGGTGAAGTCGGCAATCCTGTATGCGGCGATATGATGACTTTCTACATAAAAGTTAAGGATAATAAAATAGAAGATGTAAAATTTAAAACTTTTGGATGCGGTGCGGCAATAGCCGTTTCTTCTATGGTTTCGGAAATGGCTTTAGGCAAAACGGTTGATGAAGTTTTAAAAATTACAAATGACGATGTGGCTAAAGCTTTGGGAGGGCTTCCTCCAAATAAGCTACATTGCTCTAATCTTGGCGCCGACGCTTTGCACAAAGCAATACAAGATTACAAAAACAAGAAAAAATAAAAATATTTTAGAGAGGTATAAAATGGGTAACTGTAATTCTCACTCCGGCGGTTGTTCATGCCCCCATTGCGAAGACGAATTAAAAAACTGCTGCATAAGCCCAACATTTTGTAAACCGTGCGGACAAAAGGCTAAAAACATTAAAGTTTGTCCAGTCTGCCAAGCTGAATACTCTTTAGAATACGAAAAGTGTCCTGCCTGTTCCGTAATAGGGAAAGAAAAAGAATAACTATTTTATAGTTTATACATTGTTTAAACGGTTTACTTTTTAGGTTAAGCTGGGTTAAAATATTTGATATGTGAAAGGAGCTTTGTTATGGCTGCAAAGATAATAAAAGACGGCGTGTACGCTGTCGGAGCTGTTGACTGGAACGAAAGGCATTTTCACGGGCATACATACGTGACAAAAAGAGGCGTTACATATAATTCTTACCTAATTATTGATGAAAAAATTACTTTAATTGACACCGTTCGCAAAGGTTTTGAAAAAGAACTTTTAGAAAATATTAAAAGCATAGTGGATCCGTCTAAAATAGACATAATAATTATCAATCATATTGAACCGGATCATTCGGGAGCGTTTCCGGAAGTTTTAAAAGCGTGTCCTAACGCCAAAGTTTACGGAACTGAAAAAGCAAGAGTTGGGCTTTTAAAATATTACGGCGTAAGCGGAAACTGGACTGCTGTGAAATCAAGTCAAAGTTTGAAGATTGGGAAAAGAACTTTGGAATTTATAGATGTTCCCATGATACATTGGCCTGACAGCATGTTTACATATTGCGCGTCTGATAAAATCTTGTTTTCAAACGATGGATTTGGACAGCATTATGCGACTAACAAACTTTTTGATGACGAAGTTAATTTTGATGTCTTAATGGAAGAAGCTCAAAAATATTATGCCAATATTCTTTGGCCATTTAATATGCTTGTTGCTTCTAAACTTGCCGCTATAAGCAAACTAAACCTTGCCATTGATTTTATTGCTCCAAGCCATGGACTTGTTTGGCGTAAACATATTTCTGACATTATGGAAAAATATCTTTACTGGGCTGCCCATAAATGCAAGAAAAGAATTGCGGTTGTTTATGAAACAATGTGGAATTCTACTGAAAAGATGGCGCGAAAAATTGTTGAAGGCATAACCTCAGAAGGCGTTGAAGTTGTTTTGTTTGATGTTACAAAAAACGATAGAACAGACATCGCTTCCTATATGCTGGACGCTAAAGGCTGGATTTTTGGCTCTTCAACTCACGATGGAGAAATGCTTCCCCTAATAGCAGGATTTTTACATTTCTTAAAAGGTTCCAAAGCTATAGGACGTAAATCTTTTGCTTTCGGCTCTTACGGCTGGAGCGGCGAAGCGGTAAAGGATATAGAAGATACTGTTTCTAATATTACGACTTTTGATCCCTCTTTTAGAGTTGTTTTTAATCCTACAGAAGAAGAGTTAAATAAGTGTTTTGAAGCTGGTAAATCTTTTGCTTTAAAAATAAAAAATGAAGAATAAGTATTTATAGGAGGGCAAAATGAAAGGTATAGTATGCAAAGTGTGCGGATACGTGGCTTTGGACGGAGATAAAGGAGTTTGTCCAGTATGTCATACAAAGAACGAATTTGAAGAAAAAGAAGACGCTTATAAAATGCCTGATTTTAAAGCTGCTTCTGGTGAATCTGAAAAGAAGCATATTCCCGCTTTTACAGTTGTCAACGAATGCGGTTTAATACCAAGTAGTGGTTGCACTGACGTTCATGTGAAAATAGGAGAAATCCTTCACCCTGCCTTGCCGGAACATCATATAACGGAAATAACTTTTTATCTTAATAATAAATTTATAGCCAATGTTATGTTGACGTCAGATATAAATCCTGCGGCTGTAATTCATTTGAAGAGCGGTACGAAAGGAAAAGTTCAGGTAATAGAAAA
>JAISDY010000050.1 GCA_031264425.1 Endomicrobium sp.
AAAAGCCACGCAGTTTTCTGCGTGGCTTTTTAAAATAGAGATTACTTTTTTTCTATGTCTTTGCTTTGATCGTACAATGTCTTTATAGCTTTTTGAACTATTCTAGGGGCGCAAATAGTGGCGTTTCCACCTATACAGCCGCCTTCGCAGCCCATTACTTCCACTAAATTGCCTTCAAGACATTTTTTATTTTTAACCATCTTCTTTAAATGCTTTATTGTTTCTTTATTTAAGCCATTAATAACATAAGGCTTTGCAAAATCTTTTCTATCCTCTAAAAGTTTTGCCACCGCCCCCGCAACTCCGCCTGTAACTCCGAAATTTCGTCCCTGTTTTGAGCTTTCAATCTCAAATTTCTCTTCAACGCAATCTTGAATTTTAATGTCTTTAGCTGAAAACAAAGCGGCAAGTTCTTCATAATTTATAACGTAATTAACATTTTCGTCATCACAGGCTTCATTTTTCTTTGCAACGCAAGGACTTATAAAAACAGTAACGTATTCCGGATGTTCAGTTTTAACTTTTTGAGCTATGTAATACATAGGAGTTTTTGTAGTTGACACAAATTCTTTTACTTCGGGCAGATGCTTTTTTATAAACTGATTATAACCGGCGCAGCATGAGGTAGTCATAAAAGGTTCGCCAGATTCCGTGCGTTCCACAAATTCAAGAGCTTCGTTTCTAGTAGTAATATCGGCTCCCTCGGCAACTTCGTATGCGTCGTAAAAGCCCGCCTTTTTCAAAGCCGCTTTTAGCTGATATATCGAACCTTGAAACTGACCTACAATAGACGGCGCAACCATAGCGACAACTTTCCTGCCAATCTTAATATTTTTCAAAACATCAACTATTTGACTTTTCTCATTAACGGCTCCAAAAGGACATGCCATCATGCATTTACCGCATGATATACAAACATTATAATCTATTTTAGCCGTACCATTTTCGTTCTTTTTGATAGCATCAACAGGACAAGCGTCCTCGCAAGGAACCACTATTTTCACTATGGCGTTATAAGGGCACGCCGGTATGCACATTTTACAGTTTTTACATTTAGCGGGATCTATCTTAGACCTGCCGTTTACAATGCTTACAGCGCCAAATTTGCATGCAATTTTACAAGACCTTGCCACGCAGCCTTGGCATACGTCCGTAACATAAATTCTGTTGGGAACACAGCCTTGGCACGCCGTTTCAATAAGAGTAAGAGGTTTGTCGTCAATATGTTCACGTTCAAGCGCTTTTTTTGCATATTTAGACAAATCTGTTGCTTCATCGTCATCTTCAATAGAGAACCCAAGTCCCGCTATGACTCTATCTCTTAAAATTGCCCTTTCTTTATAAATACAACACCTGTAAAGAACCTCGTATCCCTTTGGACGCATGTTCAAAGGGATACGACGAGTACTCTCTTCAAAATTATCTGAGAAGAACGCTTTTATTACTTTTTCCAATACTTCTTTTTTTAAACCTATTTCTTGATTTTTGTTGTTCATTCTTTCCTGCTTTAATTATTATATTTCACCTTTATAAGCCTTTATGAAAACTTCTCTAATATCGTCCATCAAAGGATACACGGGGTTTGCTCCGGTACACTGGTCGTCAAATGCTTGTTCAGCTAAAGTTTCAAGTTTGGCGTTGAAATCTTTTTCAGAAACGCCCATTTCTTTTATTGAAAGAGGTATTTGAATATCTTTTTTAAGCTTCGTTATGGCTTTAATCAACAGTTCTACTTTTTCATCGTCATTCTTTCCGCCAAGATCTAAATTATCGGCAATCTGTCCATATTTTGCCTTTGCATTTGGGAATTTATATTGAGGGAATATTGCCTGTTTTCTCGGCTTATCATTAGCATTGTATCTTATAACCTGATTGATAACCAATGCGTTTGCAATTCCGTGAGGAATGTTAAAAGCTGCTCCTAGTTTGTGGGCTAACGAGTGAGACAATCCCAAAAATGCGTTTGCAAAAGCCATACCAGCCAACGTAGAAGCATAGTGCATTTTCTCTCTTGCTATTGGATCACCACTCCCTTTTGAATAAGAACGAGGCAGATACCTAAACACAAGTTTAACGGCTTCTAATGCGGGTGAATTTGTAAAGTTTGTCGCAAGTACGGAAACATAGGCTTCCACAGCGTGAGTTAGAGCGTCTATTCCTGAAGCTGCACAAAGTCCCTTAGGCATTGAGTCCACAAAGTTTGGATCAATAATAGCCATATTAGGCGTTAAAGCATAATCAGCTATGGGATACTTAATATGAGTTGAATCTTCCGTAATCACAGCAAATGGAGTAACTTCAGATCCTGTTCCGGAAGTGGTAGGTATGGCTATTAACTGCGCTTTCGTTCCAAGTTCTGGAATCTTGTAAATTCTTTTTCTTATGTCCATAAAACGCATAGCTACGTCTTTAAAATCTGTATCGGGATTTTCATACATCAACCACATAATCTTAGCTGCATCTATAGGAGAGCCGCCGCCAAAAGCTATAATAACGTCAGGTTCGTAAGTTCTAAGCATAGTCAACGCTTCATTTATCGTTGATACAGTGGGATCGGGCTTGACGTCAAAGAATATTTGATAGTCAATGTTTATCTCTTCTAAAACCTTAGTTATATTGTAAATAGCGCCTGAGTTGAAAAGAAATCTGTCCGTAACTATAAATGCGCGCTTTTTGCCTTCAAGCTCGCGCAGCGCCAAATCGGTAGCACCTCTTTTAAAATAAATTTTTGGAGGAACTCTAAACCACAACATATTCTCACGCCTCTCAGCCACAGTCTTATAATTCAACAAGTGCTTTACGCCAACGTTTTCGCTCACGGCATTTCCTCCCCATGAACCGCAACCAAGCGTTAATGACGGTTCAAGTTTAAAGTTAAACAAATCTCCTATTCCGCCTTGAGATGACGGAGTGTTAATCAAAACGCGTCCAGTATGAAGTTTTTTAGCAAAATAATTTATTCTTTCTTGTTTTCTTTCGTCCGTATATAGAACCGACGTATGCCCTGCGCCGCCAAGCTCCACAAGCTGATAAGCCTTTTCAACCGCATCTTCAAAACTATCGGCTTTATATATAGCAATTACGGGAGATAGCTTTTCGTGAGCAAATTCTTCTTCCAAAGAGATTTCGCTGACTTCGCC
>JAISDY010000100.1 GCA_031264425.1 Endomicrobium sp.
AAGAAAGGTTGCAAAAAATTTACTCCATTTTCTTTTAACGAATCCATATTTAGACGAATAACTTCAGGGTAACCTGAAACTATAGGGCAATTATAATGGTTGTTCGCCTCTTTAAATTCTTTTATTTCAGAAGGAATACACGGATAGAAAATTGTTTTTAGACCTTTTTTTACAAGATTTTCCATATGTCCGTGAACCATTTTTGCAGGAAAACAAATAGTCTGCGAAGCAATGCTATCAATCCCGTCATTAAATATTGTATTTGAAGATTTGTCCGACAAGGTTACTCTAAACCCAAGACTTGTAAAAAAAGTAAACCAAAAAGGATAATGCTCGTACATATTTAAGACGCGAGGTATGCCTATTTCTCCGCGAAAAGCTTTGTTAGAATCTAATGGTTTATAATAATCAAAAAGACGTTTATACTTGTAATCGTACATATTAAAAACAGAATTTTCTGTTTTCCTATTTTGTAAGGCATTCTCGCATCTATTGCCTGAAACAAACGATCTGCCATCGTTAAATCTTGAAATATTTAAAAGACACCTATTTTCGCAGCCTGCACAGCGCGCATTTTTTGTCTCGTAAGAAAACTCCAAAAGTCTTTCTCTGGAGATAAGAGACGTTGAAGAAGTTTTATTTTGCAATGCTATCAAAGCAGAGCCAAAAGCCCCCATCAGCCCCGCTATATCAGGGCGTATCACCTCAGTTTTTAAAAGTTTCTCGGCAGCCTTTAAGATGCCGTCGTTAAGAAATGTGCCGCCCTGAACCACTATTTGCCCTCCCAACTCTTTAGCGTCGCTGATTCTTATAACTTTATACAAAGCATTTTTAATAACCGAATAATCTAATCCCGCAGATATGTCGCCTATGCCTGATCCTTCTTTCTGAGCCTGTTTTATTTTAGAATTCATAAATACAGTGCATCTTGAGCCTAAATCAAACGGAGTCTTGGCAAACAAAGCGCACTTTGCAAAATCTTGAGTGCTACAATTTAATGATTCCGCAAAATTCTGTATAAAAGAACCGCAACCTGAAGAGCAAGCTTCATTCAAAACTATTTTATCCACCTGACCGTTTTTAACATATATACATTTCATATCCTGACCGCCGATATCTAAAATAAAAGATACGTTTGGATTGAAATGATGAGCAGCTTTATAATGGGATATTGTTTCAACTTCCCCGCAATCAAAATTCAATGCGGCTTTTATTAGAGCTTCGCCATATCCTGTAACGCATGCTCCGGATATTTGCGCAGTTGAAGGAATTTTCGCATAAATATCGTTTAAAATATCCACGGTTGATTTTAAAGGATTTCCCTGATTGGAACCATAATACGAGTATGCTATCTGCTTGTCTTTATTTATTAAAACTGCTTTTGTCGTAGTAGAACCTGCGTCTATACCTAAAAATAACTCGCCTTTAACGTCTTTGAATTCAATTTTTGGAACAGAGATTTTATTATGTCTAAGCAAAAAATTTTTATAATCTTCTTCGTCTTTAAAAAGAGGCTCCACATTTTCTCTGACATCATTAAAGCGTTCGGCTTTTAACGATTGAAATTTTTCTTGCAACGTTTTAAGAGTAACTTCCCTTCCTTCACTTAACAAAGCCGCACCGAATGAAACAAAAAAATGAGCGTTTTCAGGGAAAAATATGTTTTCAGCGCTCAACTTTAAAGTCTCTATAAAACGTTTTCTAAGTTCAGATAAAAAGAAAAGAGGTCCTCCAAGAAAACATACTTTGCCTTTAATGGAACAGCCTCTTGCCAATCCGCCGATAGTTTGATTGACAACCGCTTGAAGTATGCTTGCCGCAATATCTTCCTTTGCCGCTCCTTCGTTTAAAAGAGGCATTATATCTGCCTTTGCAAATACTCCGCAGCGGGCGACTATTGGATAAATAGTTTTATAATTTTTAGCAAGTTCGTTTATTCCTTCGGCATCAGTTTTAAGAGTTTTAGCCATCTGGTCTATAAACGCTCCCGTACCGCCGGCACAGGTCTCATTCATCCTTTGGTCTATTGAGGAATTAGAAAAAAATGTAAGTTTGGCGTCTTCGCCGCCAAGCTCTATCGCGACGTCAATTTTTGGAAGAAATGTTTTTACGGCTTTTGTGCAAGCTATAACTTCTTGTTTAAAATCTATGCCGACTCTTTGCGATAAAGTTATCGCACCAGAACCTGCGGCGCAGATTGTTACAGGATTTTCTTTAATAGGCTCCGGAATATCCTCTAATAAACTAATTATTGTACTTACTAAGTCAAGCTGGTGTCTTTTGTAATTGCAATAGATAGGATTATTGTTTTGATCAAGAATTGAAAGTTTAACGGTTGTAGAACCTATATCTAATCCAGATTTAAAGATTCTATTTACCACTTTGCACTCCAATATGAAAATTGGAAGATATTTTTATACGCAACCACATCAGAATTTTACAAATTTTTATATTTCAGGTAAAGCTAAATTTTATAAAATTAAACTGTCGGCTCAGATTTTGTAGGTTTAATTCCCACTTTTTTCAAAATACCGGTGCCTTCGGAAAACGATTCAACAAAATGGTTGTCTTTAAGGTATAAATGAATTATTTTTCTTTCTTTAGCGCTCATAGGTTCAAAATGGTATATTTTACCTGTACGGCTAACATAATCTACAGCTTTGTCAATCAAAATTTTTAATTTATCCTTTTGCTTTCTTCTGTAGTTTTCACAATCTAAATTTACTTTTAGTTTGGAATTAAGTTCTTTGTTTACAATTATCTGAGTTAAGTACTCCAAAGAGTCCAAAGTCTGCCCGTTTTTACCTATAAAAAAAGGACAGTCGCTTGTAGAAACGTTTATATTTATTAAATCGTCTTTAAAAGACGTTTCAATATCTGAGAATTTGAGGTTCATTTTATTTAAAAGTCCGGACAGAAAAAATTCTGCTTTTTTGCATACTTTATTTTGATCAATTTCTGTATTTAGAGCGGGGTTAATATTACATTTTGACTTTTTAACGGATATAAGAACAACCGCCGGCTTCGCCCCCATAAGACCAAAAAGTCCGGTTGAACCTTCGTTAACAATTCTTATTGACACATCTTCTTTGTTGCAACCAAGTTTGGCTAGTCCAGCATCTATAGCTTCTTTAACATTTTTGCCTTTAAACTCAATTTCCAACATTATTTGCTCCTGTAATTCATTAAAATCAGACAGGCGCCTAAGCGTGCTTAACCTTAATTTCGTCTTCTTTTATTATGAAATACTGCTCTATCATTGAAATTATGCTGTTAGTAATCCAGTATATAACAAGCCCCGATGGGAAAGACCAGAACATAAACGTAAATACAATAGGCATTAAATACATCATTCTCTTCTGCATAGGATCTGAAACCGCCATGGTCATTCTCTGCTGGAAAAACATTCCCACACCCATAAGCAACGGGAGAAGATTAATGTTAAAATCCCCCAAGTACATAAATTGATCCGAAGCTGACAAGTCTTTAACCCACAAAATCCAGCCTTCATTTCTAAGCTCATAAGCATTTCTCAACATTGTGAAGAATGCCCAAAAAATAGGAAGCTGTAAAAGCATAGGCAGACAGCCACCTAAAGGATTAACTTTTTTTGTTCTATAAATGTTCAACATTTCTGCCTGAAGCCTTTGAGGTTCGTTTTTATACTTTGTCTGAATATCTTTTATAAGAGGTTGTACCCGTTTCATTGCCGCCGCGGATTTTAAACTCTTTAAAGTCAAGGGAAGAACTAAAATCTGTATAACAACAGTTATCATAATTATAGCCCAGCCATAATTATGCGTAATTTTATAGAAGAACATTAAAACAGCAAAAGCTATCTTTCCTAAAAATCCAAAAACGCCAAAATCAACAGTTTTTTCAAGACCTAAATTATAGCTCTTTAAATATGTGTATCCTTTAGGACCCAAATAGAAGTTAACAGAGTACTCTTTTCTATCTACGTTTTGAGGGACAGTCGCAGTCATTGTTACGGAATAAGGATGCTTTTTATCAAGTCTTGAAGGAATAATCTTGTCAAAATCCGAAGATTTTTCAGGGATAAAGGCGGCAAGGAAATATCTGTTGTCTATAGCCGTCCATTTGTAAGAAGGTGCGAGTTCAGAATCGGTTTTAAGTTTTTTTAGTTTATACGGCTTGTCTGCCGTGTATGCCAGAGCCCTGGATAGAGAAACGTTCTCCTTCACTTCCTTAGCGTCAGTTCCAAGACCGGGACCCCACTCAATATCTATTTCAGGAACTGAAGCTGAAGAGTTTCTATCAATAACAATATTTAAATTGTGCATGTATGAGTCAGATAAATTGTATGTTTTGGTAATTTTCCAACCTTCTTTAGACACATACTCAAAAACTATTTTATTATCTGATTTAGAAACAATTTTATAAACCGATCCCGGGAAATTTCCCATAACGGGAGACGAACCGGGAAAAACTAAGTCCACCCACTCGCCATTTTTTTCTTTAACAGACCAATTAAGCACAGCGGCTCCTTTATTTGTCAAAACCGCCTTATATTTTTCTGTTTCAATATTTATCTTTTCTTCGTCAACAAATTGCGACACCTCGTCTTGAGTTTGATTATTTCTAACAACCGTTGAACTTGAATACTCGCTCTTTTCTGTCTGAACTTGGGCTGGAGTTTGATTTACTTGCGCAGATTGTGGAGCAAGGAAAAAATACCAGACAAAAATTACCGCCGCTGATAAAACTACAAACAAAATAGAATTCTTCTGCATTATGAACTTCCTTTACATTATTTTTTCTTCTTAATCACAGGAACAGGGTCTACTCCGCCGTTGCAAAAAGGATTGCATCGTATAATTCTTTTAAAGGCTAGAAAAGATCCCTTAAAAAAACCGTACATTTCTATAGCCTGATAAGCATATGTAGAACAGGTTGGATAGAAACGACACCTGGCAGGCAGAATTTTTGAAACAAGCTTATAATATTTGATAAGAAAAAGAGAAAAAGCCCTCATAGCACTACTCCGAAACTGCATAAAGCCCGGCATTTTTTAATAAAACCAAAATAATATCTTCAAGTTTTTTGTAATCAAGAAACGCCGTTTCCGGCTTTAAAATAAAAATCAAATCCAAACTCGGTTCCAACAAATGTTTATTAGTCCTAAAAATTTCTCTCAGCCTTCTTTTAGTTCTGTTCCTTATAACCGCCGTACCTACTCTCTTTGGAGTTATAAGTCCTAGTCGTCTTACGTC
>JAISDY010000007.1 GCA_031264425.1 Endomicrobium sp.
GCGAGTTGGTTGCAACTAATATTGTTAATATTTTAGATTTATCTGGTATTTCAATATTTTCAAAAGACAGAAATGAAGAGGAGCCGCTTGTTATAGCGGGCGGTCCGGCATTAACCAACCCGGAACCTTTTTGCGATTTTTTTGATTTATTTGTTTTGGGTGACGGCGAAGAAGCCTTGCAGGATATAATAATGGTATGCAAGGAAGCCAAAAAGGATAAACTTTCAAGACTAGAGACACTAAAAAAACTTTCAATTATAGAAGGAGTTTATGTTCCGTCTTTTTACAATATAGAATATAATGAAGATAACACGGTAAAGTCCGTAATGCCTATTTCTTCCGATATAAAGCCTATAGTAAAAAAGAGGCTTTTAAATCTTGAAAACGCATATTTCCCGGAGAAAAAAATAATCCCTTTTGTTGAAACTGTACACAATAGATTAAATATTGAAGTTGCAAGAGGTTGTCCGGGGCAGTGCCGTTTTTGCCAAGCCTCAAAATACTATCGTCCTTGGCGGCAGAGACCTCTTGAGAAATTGTTAGAGCTTGTAAAAAAGGGTATAGAATCCACAGGTTTTGAAGAGGTGGCATTTTCTTCTCTTTCCTGCAGCGACTATACGCATTTAGACAAACTTCTCATTGAAACGAATAATTTGTACGGCAATTCCAAATTAAATATTTCTTTGCCGTCTTTAAGATGCAATGAACGTTCTTTAAAAGTTGCGCAATATATAAACAGAAGTAAAAGTCCCACTCTTACATTTGCTCCGGAAGCAGGGTCTGACAGGTTGAGAAACGTCATAGGAAAATACCTTTCAGAAAAACAGATAGTTGAGACTTTGCTTACTGCAAATGCTATGGGCTGGAAAGAAATAAAGCTTTATTTTATGATAGGTCTTCCTACGGAAAGCGACGAAGATTTGTCGGGAATTGAGCGCTTGGTGAAACTTGTTAAAAAAGAAGCAAAAGGACTAAATTTTACCGTAACGGTTTCGCCTTTTGTTCCAAAATCTCAAACTGCGTTTCAGTGGGTATCTATGGCAGACGTAGAGACTATAAAACAAAAGATAGATTTTTTGAATAAATTGCTTCCAGCGGATGTTAAAGCTCACAATCAGAGAGCAAGCGTATTGGAGGCGCTGATAGCAAAAGGAGACAGGCGTCTCTCAATGGTTATTTATAAAGCGTGGCGGAAAGGCGCAAGATTTGACCAGTGGGCTGATAAGTTTGACAATAATATATGGGAGGAAGCTCTTGCTGAAAGTAATGTGGATTTAGGCTTTTACATATACAGAAACAGAAAACCTGATGAAGTCTTCCCTTGGGATCATTTATTTTTCGGCATGTCTAAGCAAGAGCTATACAAGGATTACGTTAAAGGCATAAATGAAACGGCAGATACTTTGGTTAAACAGTTTGACTTGTCAAACTGTTCGCTGCCTGCAAATTATGTTGAGCCCACAATATCCGTTTTGCCTCCTGTTATGCGTTTATGCCTCCGTTTCTCAAAGAGAGGGGCGGTCAGGTTTATCTCTCACTTGGAACAAATAGAAGTTTTCAGAAGAGCCGCAAGACGCTCAAATCTCCCTATAGCTTTTACGGCAGGATTTAGTCCTCAAGTAAAATCTTCTTACGGACCTCCTTTGTCTATAGGGCAAGAAAGCGCAAGCGAGTACATGGAGTTGTATTTTACGCAAAAAGTTGATATAGAAGAAGTTAAAAAAGAATTTGCAAGAATTTTGCCAGAAGGTTTTAAATTACTTGGCACCAAAAGAGTGCCTTTAAATTTTCCGTCAATTGATATTTTGTCAAATGTTGCAGAATATGAGATAAAAGATACCAAACTAACTCAAACAGAAATTGACAAGTTTTTAATGCAAGATTCAATAATGATTGAAAAAATAAAAAAAGACAAAATTATAACCGTTAACGCCAAGCCCTTAATTAGGGAATTTAGTAGTGCGAGCGGAACTTTAAAACTTCAGCTCCGTTTTGGTAGCGGCAAAACTGTAAAGCCTGAAGCTGTTTTAAATAAATTATTGGAAAATAAAGAAAATTATGGCAGAATGTACGCTATAGAAAGAACAAATTTGTATATTGAAACGAAGAAGGGAGAGTTATTTTTGCCCTAACTCGTTGAAGTGGGAAAAAGGTGAACAAAGAAATAGTGGTAAACAGAACTTTTGAAGAGATAAAAGTTGCAGTGCTTGAAGACGGCAAACTTTTTGACTTATTTATTGAGAGAAGAGAATCGGAAAAAATTTTAAACAATATATATAAAGGCTCTGTGCAAAATATCGTGCCTGCGCTTGGTTCCGCTTTTATTGATATAGGTTTCGGCAAAAGCGCTTATCTGGGAGTTGACGATATAATTGCTCAGCTTAAAGAAAAAAATATAGAAAACATGATCAAAGTGGGGCAGGACGTGATGGTTCAGGTTTATAAAGAGCCTATCAGTACCAAAGGTCCTAAAGTTACAATGGACATTTCTTTGCCTGGAAGGTTGCTTGTGTACATGCCCTTTAGCAATAATATAGGCGTATCAAAAAATATCGGAGATGAAAAAGAACACGATAGATTAAAAAGTATTATTACTGAAATAAAAAAAGATATTCCCGG
>JAISDY010000042.1 GCA_031264425.1 Endomicrobium sp.
AATTTGAGCTGTGCCAAAAAATAAAATCTTCACCAGTCGCCTTTCTTTTTTCTTCTTTTTATTTCTTTTTCTATATTTTTTCTCTTCCAATCCGGGAGATAATCTATAAAAATCTTTGCGTCCAAATGGTCTATTTCGTGTTGAATCGCTCTTGCAAGAAGACCTTCAGCTTCAATCGTTTTATTTTTACCTTCTAAATCCGTATATTCCGCCGCAATATTAGAAAAACGTTTCACCTCGGCAAAAATCTCTGGAAGCGACAAACATCCTTCTTGCTCTAATATTTTATTGCCTCCGGAAACTATTTTTGGATTTACCATAACCAACGGCAACTTTTTATCAGGATCAACGTCAATAACACATACCCTTAAAGAAACTCCCACTTGAGGAGCAGCCAAGCCCAAACCGCGCGACGAATACATTGTTTCAAGCATATCTTCAGTAAGACGTTTTATATCTTTACTAATTTTTTGAACAAAATCTGACTTCTTTCTCAAAACAGGATCGCCGTACTTTTTTATCTCTAGCTTTGCCATAGTGCACCAATTCTATCATTTTATCGGAAATGTTTTCAATTCTTACAAAACATGGCTTATATTTGCTTAGTGTCTGAATTTTAGTTTGGCTTCCTCTCTTGAAAGAAAACGTCAAGATATTTTTGATTAACGATTGTAAGATTTACTGATTTTTGAGCAAAGACTAAAGGTAGTATAAAATGCCATTTTATATCATGCTTAAGCAATCTTTGTGTATGGTGGGCAGTGCAGGGCTTGAACCTGCGACCTCTTCCTTGTAAGGGAAATGCTCTTCCAGCTGAGCTAACTGCCCGACGTAAATATTTAAGCGAATCTTCTTTAAAGTACCATATTTTCAGGCGCTATGTCAAATTTCAACGCTTTAACTTATCTCCGTAGATAATTGCTTACGAATTACTTTGTCAATCAGAATTTATTGAACTTTTTACCACCTCTAAAGTCAAAACATAGATAAAGCCGCAATTAGTATTCTAACCACGGATTTGTTAACTTAAAATTACAAAGTATGTATTATTTTTCAAAGATAAATTCAAAATTGCCAATTCGGACGGTATCTCCCGGTTTTGCGCCCATATTTTCAAGTTCTATTTCTAAGCCCATTTTTTTGAGGATATTTTGGTAACGTCTTAAAGATTCGTCCTCGCTAAATTTTGTCATTTCCGTAAGAGTTTCAACTTTTGCTCCCGTAACTACAAATACGCCGTCTTCATCAACATGGATCTTAAACTCAGGTTCATAAATATATTTTTTCACCGACACTGTTTCTATCTCTTCTTCAGGATTGAAAACGAGAGGTTTTTCAATCATTTTTACCATTTCTTTAACTAAAATTTTCACACCTTCGCCTGTCGCTGCGGAAATTTCAAATAATTTCTTGGTCTTTATATGTTTCTTAAACTTTTTAATATTTGCGGCGGCTCCGGGTAAATCAACTTTATTTAAAACTATCATGACATGCTTTTTTGCAAGATATTTGGAATACTGTTTTAATTCATTATTGATTATTTTATAGTTTTCGTAAGGATCTTTTCCGTCAAAACCGCTTACGTCTATTATATGCAATAAAACTTTTGTGCGCCTTATATGTCTCAAAAACTCAAAGCCAAGACCTTTCCCCTCGTGAGCGCCTTCAATAAGACCCGGAATATCCGCGGCAACAAACGTCTTGCCATTATAATCCACAACTCCAAGGTTTGGAGCTAACGTGGTAAAAGGGTAATCCGCTATTTTAGGTCTGGCTGCAGAAATTTGCGACAATAATGTGGATTTTCCTGCGTTTGGGAGACCAACAGAACCGACATCAGCTATCAAACGAAGTTCAAGATTGACTTCGGCACATTCTCCGGGTTCGCCTTTCTCGGCAATTCTTGGAGCAGTGTGCTTGCCTGTCTTAAAAGAAGCGTTCCCTCTGCCGCCTCTGCCGCCCTTTACAATTAAAACCTTTTCGCCGGGATTTTTTATATCGGCAAAAATCTCTCCGTTTTTAAATATTAAAGTTCCCAAAGGAACTTTAATATTTAAATCGTCACCATACTTGCCGAACTTATCGCTCGGCAATCCTTTATGCCCGTCTTCGGCTTTAAATTTAGGTCTGTAAGACAAATCTAAAAGAGTGGTTTTATGGGGTTCTCCTTCAAAATAAATATCACCGCCCTTACCGCCGTTCCCACCATTGGGACCACCGTAAGGCACGTATTTCTCTCTTCTAAAAGAAATACAGCCGTCGCCACCGCTCCCGGCTGTAAGAAAAATATTAACTTTGTCTATAAACATTTAGGCAATAACCCCTAAATTTTTACTGTTCCACATTTACATAGCATCTGTCGCCTGATTTTCTAACAAACTTAACAGTTCCCGCAACTTTAGCAAAAATAGTGTTGTCTTTTCCCATACCTACATTTAGTCCCGGATGGTACTTAGTCCCTCTCTGGCGTACTATTATCGCTCCAGCTTGAGCTTTTTGATCTCCGTATATCTTTACGCCTAACCTTTGACCATGCGAATCACGACCATTGGTGGACGATCCTTGCGCTTTTACATGTGCCATTTTACTATCTCCTAAAAATTTACTTAAGCGTCAATCTTTGTAACTTTGATTTCAGTTACATACTGACGATGCCCCTGAAGCTTTTTATAACCTTTTTTTGGCTTTTTTTTGAACACCAACACTTTAGGCGCTCTCTTTTGAGTCACTATGGTAGCCAAGACTTTAGCGCCTTCAACTATAGGTTTTCCAACCGTTACTTTATCACCGTCAGCAAGCAAAAGAACTTGGTCAAGAATTACTTCCTGTCCTACTTCATCTTCATTAAGCTTTTCTACTACTAAACTTAATCCTTCTTCTACTTTGTACTGCTTTCCGCCTGTTTTAATTATTGCATACATTTTGACTTACTCCTTTCCAGAGTGTATAATATACAACAATTTATAAAAACTTGTCAAACACACACATTTTTATCTTTTTAAAGGAGCATCTCGTGAACATTTCAAAAAGAGTACAATCCATTAAACCGTCACCAACGCTTGCCATTGATGCAAAGGCAAAAGCCTTAAAAGCGCAAGGATTAGACATTATCAACTTTGGCGTAGGGGAGCCAGACTTTGACACACCGCAAAGTATAAAAAACGCCGCAATCAACGCAATAAACTCAGGATTTACAAAATATTGCCCCGTTCCGGGTACTCTTGAGATAAAAAATGCCATAATAGAAAAACTCAAAAGAGACAACAGTCTTGTTTATACTCCCGAACAAATTATAGTATCAAGCGGAGCAAAACATTCTTTGTATAATCTTTTTCAATCTATAATTGACGATGGGGACGAAGTTATAGTTCCGGCGCCTTATTGGGTGTCTTACCCAGACATGATTGCTCTTGCAGGAGGAAAATCAGTAATTGTCCAAACAACAGATAAAACGAATTTTAAAGCGACTCCTGAAGACATAGAAAAAGCTTTGACTCCAAAAACTAAAGCCATAGTAATCAACTCACCGTCAAATCCTACAGGAGTTACATATTCGCAGGAAGAGCTTAAAGCCATAGCGGATGTGTGCGTAAAACATAAAATTTTTATAATTTCAGACGATATATATGAAAAATTGGTATATGATAATTTTAAATTTACTTCTATAGCTCAGGTTTCGCCTCAAGCAAAAGAGCTTACAATAACAATAAACGGTGTTTCTAAGGCTTATGCTATGACAGGTTGGAGAATAGGCTATGCCGCAGGACCAAAAGATATAATTTCCGCAATGTCTAAAATACAGAGCCAGTCCACGTCAAATGCTTGTTCAATTTCAATCAAGGCTGCCGTTGAAGCTCTAAACGGCTCGCAAGAGTGCGTTGAAGACATGAGAAAAGAATTTGAAAAAAGAAGAGATTATATTGTAACTAGGCTTAACTCTATCCATGGGATAACCTGTAGAAAGCCCGAGGGGGCTTTCTATGTTTTCCCAAATATTAAGGGATTGCTTGGAAAAACTTTTAATAGTAAAACTATAAATACAGATTTGGAATTTGCAGATTATTTGCTTAACTATGCAAAAATTGCTGTTGTTCCCGGAGCGGCTTTTGGGGCTGAGGGCTATATAAGACTTTCTTATGCAACTTCTATTGAAAACATAAAATCAGGTATGGATAGGTTGGAAACCGCATTGAAAAAGGCATAAGTATATTAAGCCTTCTCATATGACTTTAGGCTTATTAGGTTTTATCCAGTATTGCAATTTAATATCCTAAAAACAAGAAATAGCCAAAGTTTATTGGATTTTCTAGTTCCATATAAACTCAGGTCTCATATTTTTTGTTTTTAGTATATTTGAGGCTTCCTAGAAACTTATTTTTGAACTCCTATCTTTTTAACCTGTTTATTGCCTAACAGTGTCTTTACAACCACAAAATATACTCCCGGCGCTATACGGTTTCCATCTTGATTTCTTAAATCCCATTTTGTCATTCTTCTTTTTTCCGCTGTATATACCTCTTCAGTTAAGTCGCTTGCATTGAAAGATTTTACAAACTCACCCGTTACCGTATAAACGTTTATATCTATTACATCTGTGTGAAAAGGGAGATTTGTTATCTTAATATATCCTTTTTCGCTTATGCTTACAGGGTTTGGATAGCAAACAAAATCCCCAACGCTATTTGGCGGTACAAGGCTTGTATCTAAAACTAGTTTGCCGTTGCCGTAAGTACAGTCTGGAGAAGCTGGAGAAGATTGTATCTGTCTTGCGTAACCAACAACTTGGTCTTTTAAATCAGAAATAGTTGTTCCCGTACTTAAACTTAATAATAAAGCAGCAGCGCCCGCAACATGCGGCGTTGCCGCAGAAGTACCGCCAAAACTTCTATACCCAAGAGAGGCTGTTGTAACTCCTGCTGGGGCTACTAACTCAGGTTTTAGAAGCCATGGGTTGCGCACCGGTCCTCTTGAACTGTAATATGCTATAGGACCCGAACCATAATTTGAAACATTTACAGCGCCAACAGTTAAAGCTTTTCGTGCGTCTGCAGGCAGGCATAAAGATGATTCTGGGTTTCTGTCATTAGGATTTTCAACAACATCTCCCGATGAGTTTCCTTTGGAAAATACTATCCTCATATATCTTCCGTTTGGAGAAGAAATATCCTGATTCTGGAAAATTCTTATTTTTAACCTGTTAGGACGAGTATGGTTATTAAATACAACCTGTTTATCTGGATTCTGTACGAAATTCGTATGACCTATTGCATTGTTATATTGATCATATACGTACATATTATATATGCTGGTTCCATTATAATCGTCCCACATTAAAGTAATATCAGCATCTGCAGGAACATTAACAATTAAAAAGTCGCTTCCATTA
>JAISDY010000079.1 GCA_031264425.1 Endomicrobium sp.
GACGCTTCAATGCATTTTCATGTTTTATCGCGAAATAAGTACAAACAAAGCAAATACTCATGGTTTGTTGAAGGTGAAAAATTTAACGAGCAAAAAGTAAAAGTTGTTCTCTGCAAAAAAATAGGAAAAAGAAGATCTCTGTTTTCAAAGTTTCTAGGAATACATTATCCGCAAATAACGGTTTTTTCTGCCGCTTCTCCATACAATGTAAAAGGTTCAATGTTCCCAAAAACTGAAGATACATTTACAGGTGCGACAAAAAAACTATGGTTTTATCTGAAGCTGCGTCTATTGCGCAACTTGCCTTAATGGAAAGGGCTATAGCTAATGCTTCTTCTTTTGGACCAGCGGCAGTGCCTTTTATAGTGGCTGCAGAAGCTGCAGTTGCTCTTAATTATATTGAAAGCAAAAGAGCTTCCGCACAGCTGTTAAGTGGCAAAGATAACCCGATAGACGCGTATTTAAAAGCAAAGTTAGGAGGTTGGGGCGTTCATTTAGTTCCCTATGAGTTTAAAAAAATACATTAAAAGATATGAAATTTATTTAACTGTCATATTTCTGTTGTCAAAATGCGTCTAATAACCTTTGGAACTCATGGAAAAACTTTGTAAAATCTCAAATATTAGTAATATAATATGGCGGGTTGATGTTTTGAGATATTACATCAGATTGACAAATGAAAACTGTTGTTGTAAAATCAAATTATATAAATTATATTAAAGAAGCCGCCCGGCTCACCTTAACCATGTATTTGAAATGTATAAGTACTTTTAGGGAAAAGGTTAAATGTCAGCAATATTTTTGTCGGATAGCAATGTGTTTACGGGGCGGATATTATATCTGCTCCTATTTTTTATTTAAAAATTGGAAAGGGACAATGTCCCGACTGCCAAGAGGGGGAGCTGTCGAAAACAGAAGATTTCGTATAAACCAATTTATTAGAGTTCCGGAAGTAAGACTTGTTGATTCTGATGGGACTATGGTGGGAATAGTAAAAACGTCTGAAGCTTTAGCAAAAGCGCAGGCAAAAGAGTTAGATTTAGTTGAAATTTCTCCTCAGGCAAATCCGCCTGTATGTAAAATAATCAATTTCTCTAAGTTTAAATATGAGATGGAGAAGAAAGAAAAAGAAGCCAAAAAGAAACAAAAGATTTCTCACTTGAAAGAAATACGAATTAGACCTCGTATATGTGAGCATGATTTAGAAGTTAAGATTAAGCGTGCTCGGGAATTTATAACTGGTGGCGATAAGGTGCAACTTACAGCTATGTTTTCAGGTAGAGAGATGCAGCACAAAGATTTGGGCATAAAAATTATGGATAAAATTAAAGCATCTTTGGTTGATGTCGCAGAATCGGAAGGAAGAATTTCTTCTATGGGTACCAGAGTGTTTATGACTTTGGTTCCAAAGAAAAATCTAAAGTAAAAAATAAATAATGACAAACTACTTAAATGAAAATGTTTTTCTTAAGTGGTGTGTTGATAAACGGGGGAAAAGATGCCTAAGATGAAGACTCACAGCGGATCAAAAAAACGTTTCAAAGTTACAGGAAAAGGGAAAGTTAAATATAAAAAGCCCGGACAGAGACATTTGCTGACAGGAGATTCCGGCAATCAGAACAGGAAATCAAGGAAGGCTGTTATAGTGGCTGATTCAGATATGAAGACTATGAAAAAATTTATGCCTTACAGTTTTTAACATTAATTTTATACTTACATAATCAAGGAGACTTGCAATGCGTGCAAAAAGCGTAGTATATACAAGCCAAAAAAAGAAAAAAATATTTAGGCTTGCCAAAGGTTCTTATGCAACGAAGAAAAATCGTTGGAGAATGGTTATTCAACAGGTTGAACGTTCTCTTAATTATGCTTATACGGGAAGAAAAGACAACAAATCCAATTTCAGAACTCTTTGGATAGTTCGTCTTAATGCTGCTGTGAGAGAAGAAGGAATTTCTTATAATAAGTTTATTTCCGGTCTTAAAAAAGCTAATGTGGCAATAGATAGAAAAATGCTTGCTGAAATCGCAGTAAACGATAATGCGACTTTCAAACAATTAGTTGAGATTGCAAAAGCTGCATAAGTTAAAAATAAATGAAATTTTCTCCGGCAAAAACATTAATATTGTTTTTTCTTGGACTCATAGCGGCAGGTACAGCGCTTTTGTCGCTGCCTGCCTCTAATAGTTTTAGTAAATTTTCTTTTATTACAAATCTGTTTACTTCAGTTTCTGCCGTATGCGTTACTGGTCTTTCAGTTGTGAATATAGGCGAATACTACTCTAAATTCGGGCAAAGTATTATTTTAATTTTGATACAGCTGGGCGGATTGGGATACATGTTTGTCTCAACTGTTATTACGCTGCTTCTTGGCAAGGTGGCTTTAAAAGACAGGCGCATCATGCAGGAGCTTTTTGATGTGTCGTCTTTTAAGGGGTTAAAACATCTTCTTTCAAAGGCAATTATTTTTGTTTTAGGAATAGAGTTTGTTGGAGCCGCTGTATTAACATTGATTTTTCTTCGGGATTTTCCGTTTTTAAGAGCTGTCTATTTAGGAATATTTCACTCTATATCGGCATTTTGTAATGCGGGATTTAGCGTTTTCAACGATAGTTTAAGCCTATTTGCCGGTAATCGCGGCGTTATTTATACTGTTTCTATTTTGATAATTTTAGGTGGGCTTGGCTTTTTTGTTATAGTTGACATCTATGACGCATATAAAGAAAAGCGAAGGCATTTGTCTACTCACACAAAAGTTGTTCTTTCTGTGACCTTGATAATTATGGCGCTATCGTTTTTGTTATTTTTATTTTCAAATTCTCTAAAAGGGCAGGGATTATTTTTTTTAATAAACAATGCTTTTTTTCAAGCGATAAGCGCTAGGACAGCTGGATTTTATACCGTACCAACGTCACTTTTTGACGAGTTTACTGAGATTGTACTGATGCTTTTTATGTCTATTGGAGCAGCTCCGGGAAGCACAGCGGGAGGTATAAAAGTCACGACGTTGGCTTTAATTTTTGTATTTATAAGAAGTGTTCTAAATGGTGATGACGACTATATTATTTTTAAAAGAAGAATACCGTACGACATAGTAAAAAAAGCTTTGGTTATTTTTATAGTATTTTTTGCTCTAATAGCGTTATTGTCGCTTATCCTTATGTTGCAAGAAAATTATTTAAGACCTGTGACTGTTGTTTTTGAAGTGATTTCAGCGTTTGCTACAGTTGGCTTATCTCTTGATATTACGCCTGATTTGTCTTTAGCCGGTAAGATATATGTTATCATAGCTATGATAACGGGACGAATTGGAATATTAACAATGCTTATACTAATGATAACACCAATTACTACAAAGAAAAAGATTAAATATCCTGAAGGCAGAGTATTAGTCGGATAAAAGGTGGAATCTGATGAAAAAGAAACAGTATGCCGTTATAGGACTTGGAACGTTTGGTTATAATGTAGCCGTAGAGCTTGAAAAGAAAGGCATACAGGTTTTGGCTGTTGACAATGATTCCGAGATAGTCAATAAAATAAGTGCGTTTGTCACTCAAGCGTTGATAGCCGATGCCACTGACGAAAAGGCTATGGAAGACGCGGGAATTGCTGATTGCGACACCGTTATAGTTTCAATAGGCGAAAGCATAGAAACAAGCATTCTTTCAACATTGATAGTTAAAGAACTTGGCGTTAAAAATATTATCGTGAAATCGGCAAGTTCATGGCATTCAAAGGTTGCGGCTAAAATAGGAGCTAACACGATAGTTTATCCCGAATTTGAAATGGCAAAAAAACTTGTTGATGGAATAAGATCTCCAAATATTTTGGAACAAATAGAACTTTCAAAAGAATATAATTTAATTGAAGTGGTCGCTCCTAAAGAAATTTGGGGCAAAACGATAAAGATCTCCGGTTTTAGAAACAATTATGGCGTTAACATCATCGCAATTCGCAAACAAATTCCATTTATTAACGACGATGGGCAAAGCGATATGAAAGAGGAAACAAACATGGTTCCTGGACCTGAAGACGAAATAGATCAAAATGATATTTTGGTAGTTGTCGGTTCAAAAGAGTCTTTGGCTAAGTTAAAAGGGGATAAATAATGATTAAAGACGATTCTCAAGAAGCAAATCATATAGAGCTGGGGAAATTTTATTTTTTGAACAATAAATTCAACGAAGCCGTTGCAGAATTTGAAAAAGTTTTGGAAGTAAATCCGTCAAATGCGGAGGCTTACTACAATATCGGACTCATAAAAGAAGTTTCAAATTTGCCAAATGAGGCGAAAGACATGTATTCAAAGGCTTTAGCTATCCGTCCTGATTATAAAATAGCCAGAGATCGCTTGAACAAACTTATAGGCATTGAAAATTAACTTATTTATAGAGGATTTTGTAATGAAAGATATTCGGCAAATTATAAATGAAGCGTTGGAAAAGGTGAAAAACGCCGATGTTGCAACTCTTGAAAGTATTAAGGTGGAGTATCTCGGCAAAAGCGGCGTTTTAACGCAAGTTCTAAAATCGCTGTCTTCCTACTCAATTGAGGATAAAAAAAGAATTGGTTCGGAGGCAAATAATGCCAAAAGCGTTATAGAGTCTGAAATAGAAAATAAAAGAGAAAATCTTAAAAAATCTTTGCTTGAC
>JAISDY010000028.1 GCA_031264425.1 Endomicrobium sp.
TTGAAAGCCAAAACCAGCAAAATAATGTAAGGGGAAATCAATATTAATGAAAAATCATGACCGTGTATTTTATCCACCGTCACCGTTGCGGACAAACACATGGCAAAAATAGTTATTAAAGTAGCAATAGCAGCTATACGAAGATTTATATTGAATTTCTTTTTGACATTTGCGCCTTGAGAAGATATGGACACAATTGTGGTGTCCGAAACTAACGATAAATTATCTCCAAAGAAAGCTCCTCCCACTACAGCACCCATAGCGACCGGCATAGAAATACCGCTGGCGTGCAGACAAAAATCAGCCGCGACCGGTCCTACGGCGGCTACCGTACCGAGAGCGGAACCTATCGCGGTTGATAAGAAAGCGGATATTAAAAATATGCCTATCAATAAAAACTTTGCAGGGACAAATGATATTGTGCAATTTACCAAAGACTCAATTGAGCCTATGTTTTTAGTAACTTCTCCAAATGCGCCAGCTAAAAGAAAGATCATGCACATATAAACTATATCTTTTTCGCCTATTCCAGCTAGGAACTCCGCAGTTTTTTCTTCCGAAGATTTGCGATTTCTAGCCCATGCCAAAATTATTGAAGGTATTATTGCAATTACAGGAGGAACCATAGCAAACGCATTCTCATACCCCATTAAAGAAAAGTACACCCCGCTTCCGACAAAAATAAATACAAAAAGCAAAATCGGAGCAAATGTCCATAATATATTCATAATCAACTTCCTCGCTTAAAAAATAACAAAGCGCAAATCTGAAAGAACAACGCTTTATTTCCTACTTCCGGGCTTAACTGCAATACCGCCCTCTTTACACATAGGGCAATCTTCTTCTTTATAACTTTTTACTTCCAAACTTAAGAGAGAAAACCTTGGAACGCCGAAATTAACTTTCCCCGCACTTCTGTCAACAAGAGACGCAACAGCAACGACTTGCGCCCCGTTTGCTTTCAGCGTTTCTATAACTTCTCTGGTTGAAAGCCCGGTAGTTATAACATCTTCCACTACTAAAACTTTTTCATTAGTGCTTACCGAAAAACCTCTCCGCAAGAGAACCTTACCGTCAACCCTTTCCGTAAATATTGCTCTTACGCTTAAGGCTCTGCCCACTTCCTGCCCAATAACAATACCGCCTATTGCGGGAGAAACAACCGCATCAACTTTTATGTTGTTTTCTTTTATTTTTTTTGCAAGTTCTTCTCCAAGCCTTTCGGCTTCTTTAGGGTACTGTAGAATTAAAGCCGACTGAAAATATGTATCCGAATGTAAACCGCTGGATAGTTTAAAATGTCCATTTAAAAGAGCGTTATTTCTTTTGAATAGTTCTTTTACATCTTCCTGTAGCATTTTGCATCTCCTTCATTTTTCTATTTCTTATGCTTCTTATACCCAAAAATATCAATACGCAACCCATAATCGCATTTATTACATGTACAAAAATGCTCGGCAAAAATCTTCCGACAATACTGCCGACCAAGCAGACAAAAATCATAAATATCGGAGTGGCAAGCAAAAATCCAAAAGCAAAAATACCGGATTTTTTTAAATCCATATTTCGTTTGCTTATCTCAAGAGAAAAAATCCCGGTAATAAACAAAATTGTTATGGGGTTTGCAATAGTCAACCCAAACAGCCAAAGAAATAAATCGTGCCCTTGGAATGAAGGCGAATCCACAACATACCCTGACGTTATAAATAAGACACCAAATGTAATCAGAACCGTTCCAACGACAACGTCAAAAATTCTCTGATAAGACTTTAATTTCTTTATAATGGCAGATATTGAAAAAACAGCCAGACTTATATAAACAACATCAGCAAGGGTTATTCCTATAATACCTATAATCAATTTACTTAAAGGTAAAGATAGAGACAAACGAAAAACTAACAGACAAATAGGACCTATTCCGCCAATCTGCAGTAAAAGCCCGGTTTTTAATCCGTCAATAAACAACTTTTCCGATTCTTTTGATCTCAACGTCATCATTATAGCAATGTTCTCTCATAAATATTCTTAGCAACTTCAATAGGATTTTCCGCTTCCAATATAGGTCTCCCTATAACTATAAAATCAGCGCCTTCTTTTATTGCCGTTTCAGGAGTGGCGACTCTTTTTTGGTCGTCGTTTGCTTTTGCCAGTCTTATGCCGGGAGTTACCACGTTGAATTCTTTTCCGCATTCTTTTTTGATCAAAGATATTTCCAGTGGCGAAGATATTACGCCGTCTATGCCGCATGTCTTTGTAAGTTTTGCTCTTCTTAAGACTTCTTCAGGAATGGTAATCTGGCTTGTTAAAACAGTTACAGCCCATATTTTAGGTCTATTCTCAACAGAAGCGGCAGCTTTGAGCATTTCTTCCCCGCCAATTGAATGGACTGTTAAACTAAAAACCCCCAACTCTCTTGCCGACTCTACAGAGCGCTTTACCGTAGTGGGAATATCGTGGAATTTTAAATCCAAAAAAACTTCTTTACCGTTGTCTTTTATCATTTTTACTATTTCTTTTCCCGCCTGTAGAAATAAAATAGGACCAATTTTATAGACGTCTATGTATGGACTTGTTTCTTTTACAAGTTTCTCGGCTTTTTGAAAGTCGTAAACATCCAAAGCTAATATTGTCTTTTTCATCGTAATCCCTCTAACAAATATTTTTTACAGTATTAACGGCGCCTATTATCTGTTTTACAGATTTTATGTTCTTTTCTTTTAATATTCTTTCAATTTCGTCAATAATTTTGATTAAATTTTCAGGAGACACCAAACTTGCGCTGCCAACGCTTACAACCGTCGCGCCCGCAAGCATAAATTCAACCGCATCTTCGCCTGTCATTATTCCGCCGCAGCCTAAAATGGGTATCTTTA
>JAISDY010000085.1 GCA_031264425.1 Endomicrobium sp.
AATCTACTCCGGCAACGCGAGCCATTTATCTATCCTCCACATGTTTGCTTCTATTTTTATCTAACTTAAAAATCAAAAATAACAGGCGTTCCACTTGTTATTTCAATCCTACCGACGATCTTATCCTTGTCTCTGTTTATGCTTAGGCTCCGAACACACAACTCGCACTACGCCTTTGCGTTTTACAACTTTACACTTCTGACAAATAGGTTTTACCGATGCTCTGACTTTCATTTCATACTCCGTTATTTCTATATCTTTTAACAAGTTTGTATTATATCATAAAATAACAAAAAAACAATGCGCACCACACACTTTTGTATGTTGCATATTTTGTTATTTTACAACAATTTTCTACTTCTCTCTGTATGTAATTCTGCCTCTTGTTAAATCATAAGGAGAAAGCTCAACTTTAACCTTATCGCCGGGGAGTATCTTTATATAGTGCATTCTCATCTTTCCGCAAATATGTGCCAAGATGACATGTCCGCCTTCTACAAGTTCTACTCTAAACACAGCGTTTGGCAAAGACTCCAAAATTTTTCCGTCAACAATAAGTTTCTCTTCTTTAGCCATTCTACACCTTTGTTAGAATTTCGTAACCGCTTTCCGTTATCGCCACAGTATGCTCAAAGTGAGCGCTTAGACTTCCGTCTTTTGTAACCGCAGTCCAATCGTCATCCAACATACAAACTTCGTAACTTCCTTCATTTACCATAGGCTCTATGGCAAGAACCATTCCGGGAAGAAGTTTAACACCAATTCCCGCCTTGCCATAATTTGGAATTTGAGGCTCTTCGTGCAGATTTCTGCCTATTCCGTGTCCGACAAAGTCTCTTACAACAGAAAAGCCAGCATTCTCGGCAACTACTTGCACAGCGTTTGAAACATCACCAAGCCTGTTTCCAGGCAGAGCCTTTTCTATGCCTTTCTGTAAAGAGAGTTCTGTAATTTTAAGAAGATTAGCGGCGGTGTCGGAGATACTGCCAACTGAGTAGGTTCTTGCTGCATCGCCATAATAGCCTTCATAAAAAACGCCCAAATCTACAGAAACTATATCTCCTGATTTTAGCACGCGAGAAGCATTCGGAATCCCGTGTACAACCTCATCATTTATTGATACGCATGCGGATGCGGGGAACGGATACCTTACTCCCGGCACACCTAAAAACGCAGGCGTCATTTTCAATTTTCTTATATACTTTTCCGAAAACTCATCTATGTGTTTCGTCGTTACTCCGGGCTTTATTATTTCAGAAAGCTTTTCTAAAATTTCCCCCACAACTTTACCGGCAATTCTCATCTTCTCAATTTTTTTTGCCGTCTTTTGCTCTATCGCCTGCTTTTTAAAAAACAATTTATTTCGCCTCTATGTGCTTTTTTATTTCTTCAAACACTTCTGACTCACTTTTTAAACCGTCTATATTGACAAACAACCCTGTCTTCTTATAATAATCTATTAAAGGTCTTGTTTGCTTCTCATAGACGTCCAGTCTATCTTTCACAACGTTTTCTTTATCATCTCTTCTTTGTATAAGCTCACCGTTGCAAGCATCGCACTTTCCTTTAACTTTAGGAGGAATAAAGTTTACGTGGTAGCTTGCGCCGCAAGAACAAACTCTTCTTCCTGAAATTCTTTTAACCGCTTCTTCAAAATTAATATCTATAAAAAATACCGCGTCTATTTTTATATTTTCAGACTTAAGCATTTTATCAAGTTCTTGAGCTTGATTGACAGTTCTTGGAAAACCGTCCAAAAGAAATCCTTTTTTTATATCGTCTTTTTCAAGACATTTCTTTACCATATTGACAACTATTTCATCTGGAACCAACTGTCCTGACTCAAGAATTTTTCTTATATCTTCATCAGACTCTTTGGCTTCTCTAAACATATCGCCCGTTGAGAGATGGACTATGCCAAACTTCTCCACAATTTTTTTTGCTTGAGTTCCTTTTCCTGCTCCGGGAGGACCCATAAGTATATAATTCATTTTGAACTCTTATCGCTTTATTTTTTATTATTTCAACAAAATCTCAATCTTTAAAAATAAACTTTATAACTAATTTAAGAACTTAGGATTTTGGGTTTAGAGAACGCTTGCCACAACGAAGCGTACTCTGTTAGGTACGTGAGTTGAAGCATAAGGAAGTATAAACTCAAAAGACAAGTTCTCTATTTGACGTTGAACCAACGACCTTTTATTCTCCCCTCTTTCATAAAACCCTCATAATGTCTCATTATCAAATGCGACTCTATCTGCCCTATAGTATCAAGCGATACACCGACGACAATAAGGAGAGACGTCCCGCCGAAGAAAAACGGAGCGCTCATTACGCCTCTCAAATAGTCGGGCAAAACTGCAATACAGGCAACAAACAATGCTCCGCCAAGGGTAACTCTTTCAAGAATTTTTTGTATGTAATCAGCGGTGGGTTCTCCGGGTCTAATGCCGGGAATAAAACCGCCTGACTTTTTCATGTTTTCAGACAAATCTTTTGGATTAAAAGATATTGAGTTATAAAAATAGCAGAAGAAAATAACAAGCCCCGCGTAAATTAAACTGTATATAACGGATCCCCCGCTAAACCATTCTATAATTTTCTTAGCAATAGGAAAACCAAATACCGTCCAATTGGGAGAGAATTGAGCTATGGTTAATGGAGCTGTCAAAATAGATATGGAAAATATAACCGCTATAACTCCGGACTGGTCAACTTTTATTGGAAGGAAAGAAGACTGCCCTCCGTACATTTTTCTGCCTACCATCTTTTTTGCATAATGAATAGGAATTCTTCTCTGAGCAGTTTCAACCCAAACAACAGAGATCAAAACGGCAACCACAATAACCGTAAGAGTTAAAACATACAAGATTGAAATTTCTTCCATTTGAACAAGCTTTACAATACTCAAAACAGCATGGGGAAGCCTTTCAACTATACCCGCAAAAATTATAAGAGAGATCCCGTTGCCAATGCCTCTTTCCGTAACTTGCTCACCAAGCCACATTATCAAAACTGTTCCCGTAAGCAAAGTTGTAATTGTCAAGAATACCCAAGACCAAGACGGCTCTAACACTATAGGCATACCGGAAGGAGTTGGTATCTTTGTTATCATCATAGTAAGACCAAAAGACTGGATGGCGCCTAAAATAAGCGTGCCGTATCTAGTAATCTGCGTAAGCTTTTTTCTGCCTTGCTCGCCTTCTTTTGCCAATCTGTCCAAATAAGGAATTATATGAGCGCCCTGCATTAAACTCATAATAATAGACGCATTAATATATGGCATAATACCCATAGAAAAAACTGACATCCTGTTGAGCGCTCCACCAGAAAACATGTCTAAAAAGCCCAGTAATCCGTTAGCATGTGCCGCAAACAAAGATTTTACAGCTTCGCTATTGATGCCCGGAATAGGGACAGTGGCTCCTATTCTATAAGCAACAATAATAAGCAATGTGAAAAGCACTTTTTTTCTTAACTCAGGCACTCTAAAGATGTCACTAAAACTTTTTAGCATAATCAATCCCGTTATTTTATTTAGACATTTTTATCATATTATTCTTCTAATCATCCGTCATATCCATTATTTATATCT
>JAISDY010000107.1 GCA_031264425.1 Endomicrobium sp.
ATTTATTCATTAAATGAAAAAATATTCCTGTCATTACATAAGTCATAACGACATCCATAAGGCAATGCTGATGTAATGTCAAAGTTGATAAACTAATTAAACCGCCAAGTATCAACATCGTATAACGATAAAACCATTTGACATTTTTCTTTAGTGCAAAAAGTATAACAAGCGAAGCCCAAAAATTATGATAACTTGGGAAAGAATCCCAAATGTTATGACCGGATACCGATAATTCGTTTATAACTGAGTAAAAAGTAGCATCCGTGGATAAAGTTTGAATAGTTCCGTCAATAAAATCTCTTGGAGTTGTCGTAGTGGGAATAAGCATATAAATAATAGTTCCAACTATATACATAAATAAAGAAATTACATTGTATTCATAAAATCCTTTTTTTCCGTTTGCTAAATAAATAATAAGAGGAATAACAGTGAACCACACCCACACCCATGGGATATATATGGCAAAAAGTGGAGTAAACCACGGCGTTAATTTATCAACAGGTAATTGAAAATTTAACGTGTTTTCTGTGCCGAAAAGATTGCCAAAATACTCAGCTATTACGAAATATGAAATAGTTTGAATAGCAAAAACTACCGCTGTGATAGCTAGCACTTTTAAAGTAATTTTACATTTTTTGTTCATTATAAATATGTTATATAAATTTGAACGTTGAAAATTCAAGGAGAAAAGTTTTAATAATTGTCGTTTTGTTAGGTCGTAGGAATTAGAAAGACTAATACGCGCCCAAGAGGAGTTGAACCTCTAGCCTTTTGATTCGTAGTCAAACGCTCTATCCAATTGAGCTATGGGCGCACTAAAATTGATTGTAAATAGAAACGCTGCCAACAGGCAGTTAGTTATGTATGAATTTCAAGCATTTGTTATTAAATGTTATTGTACTGATGTCTCTGTTCTAGTTTTTATAATTAATTGCATTAACAGTATATTTTAAAGTTTGCCTGCGAATGTGAACATATCCGAGTTCCGTCATTGCTGTACTGCTGTGCCTTAATATTTTTGACACTTTCGTTAAACTTTCTCCACTTTCTATCACCTTAAATCGTAAGGTCTAAAATGTCTTAAATTATACTTTTTAACTATTTTATATCGGCATGATGACAACATCTCTGCAACCGCTATCAAAGCAACATATTATATCATTTTTAGCACTTTTTTTAGCAATTAATAAAATTTCTTTGAGTTCGGGGTGCAATGGTATGTTGTTATCTGGTTTTTCAAATTAATCCGTTTAGGAGTTAAGCTCCAAAGTCCATTTCTTTTGCAACACGCTAGATCCTAAAGACACTATAGCTGAAAGGAAATACAAAGTGATAATTAATTGCTAAAATGATATAATATCTCAAGTTGCAAAATCTCAAAAAACAGGTTTTTCTTACCTTTATTACCTAAATATTAAAATGCTACAAAATAAGACAAACGGAAGTTTTTGATAATTTAGAGGAGGAAATGTTATGAAGAAACTTGTTTTAACAGTTATGCTATGTTGTTCTTTTGCAGTATCAGGGAGTCACGCTTTCGATATGGAATGTGATAAGCTATGTGATAACTGCATGAAGATGTACGAGCTGAGGGTACGTTTAGGAGGACAGTATCTTAGAGAAGCATTAGACTTTTGCCATAAGGTTCTCGATTATTGTAAAAGCGTCGGTGAAAATTGTTGGAAAGCCGAAGGGATTCTTAGAGACCACAACGAACTTTAAAACTTAAGATTTCTTATACAAAAATAAACGCTGCTCTGAAAATATCTTTTAGAGTAGCGTTTCATATTTTATTTATATTCAAAGTTTAACATAAGCTCGGCTTGAGCTTTAGCAGCTTTAGACTCTTCGTTAAGTGCCGCTATTCGTGCTTTGACAAATTCATTGTTGGCTTCTCTGCCTTCTTTAATACAGCTTGAATATTTTTCTTTAAAAGTTTCATTTTCAGGAGTTCCAGGTAACTCGTTATAAGATTTGGAAATAGTCTCTAGTTTAATATTAGCTCTAGCAGCTTCTGCATAAGCTTTGGACGTTTTTGCATAAGCTTCTGCAGTCTTTGAGGCTTTGGTAAAAGCATTGTTTCTAGTAATTTTGGCATCGTCTTTGAGATTTTCAGTATCTTCGTCAGCAATTTTCGCATACAATTTAGCGGCTTTTTCATAGGCACTGGCAGCTTTATCGTACGCTTTAGCGACTTCAGCGTTGGCTTTAATCAGTTCAATATTGCCACTAATAAGTCTCTTTTTACATTTCTTTCTTGCTTTTAGTGACGCAGTTTTATTATATTTTTCATTATCTAGATCTAGATCCGAACAATTAAAAACGCCCTTTGGAAGAGTCTCTAAGAAAATTTTTCCAGCTTTAGACAAAATTATACAGGCTTTTGCATCCTTGAGCTTTGCTTTAGCATAGCTTGCATCTGCTTCAGCACGAGTTTTATCAGCTTCATTACAGATAAGATAATATTTAAGTTCCCTCGCACTAGCCACTCCATTAATTGTACAAAAAAAACAGTACAATAAAACCGTTAAAATTAATCTTTTCATTTTAATTCTCCAAAGTATCTTTAATACGTACTTATGGTATGTGATAATTATAATATATTAATAATCGTTCTATCATTATGCTTAAGAATTACTCTATTTAAGCATTATGACATGATAGAACTAATACAAAGATAAACTTTATTCATGCATTCTTAAAAATGAAGACGGTTTTTATGGTTAAATTTTGTTATTAATTTTTTATTACGATATTTGTTTTAGATAGTCTTAATCAAGTCTATTTGCATTAATGAAAGTTAAAATGTCGTCTTAAAGGAATAAATTATTGAAATACCGATGGAAAAAAACAAGAATAAAACGCTGCCAACGGGATTTGAACCCGTGATCTCCGCCTTGAGAGGGCGATGTCCTGAACCGCTAGACGATGGCAGCTTTATTTATAAATATAAAAACTCTTTTGTTGAGAGGAAAATTATATATAAATTAAGTTTATATGTCCAATTTATATAATCAGCAATATACCATGCAGACGGCTAATCCTCCCATTGCTGTTTCTTTCAACTTACAACTCATATCCTTGCCAATTTCACGCATTGCATTAACAGTGGTGTCAAATGGCACTTTGTGCGTATTGGGCAACTCGTTGGTGGCTATAAGAGCGGCGTTGCAGGCTTTTACTGCTCCAATAGCGTTGCGTTCAATACATGGAATCTGTACATATCCACCAACTGGGTCGCACGTAAGCCCTAGTTGATGTTCAAGCGCTATCTCGGCAGCGTTTTCAACAACTTTTGCCGAATAGCCTTGTGCATGCGCAATCATTGCAGCTGCCATAGCCGTTGCAACTCCTATTTCGCCTTGGCAACCTACTTCGGCACCCGATATTCCTGCGTTGGTTTTTGCTATAAATCCTATTGCTGCAGCAACCAAAAGTCCTTTTCTTTGCGCAACAGAGTTTAAATTTAAATGATCTTGCATTATCATAAGAACTGAAGGTATAACTCCTGATGCTCCGCAAGTGGGCGTTGTGACTATAATGTTTCCGGCTGCATTTTCTTCTGCAACCGCATAAGCATACGCATCCAGCAAACATATATATCTATCCGGGGTTTGAAGAGAGTCAGAACGATCTTTAAGCCTTTTTGCTTTTCTTTTAAGCCCTATAGGTCCAGGCAAAACGCCTTCGTCGGCTATGCCTCTAGCCACACTGTCTTTCATAATTTTAATTAAGTTATTTAGTTTTGAATTAATTTCATTTTTTGATAGTCCTGAAATTGCCATTTCGTTTTGAAGAATAACTTCATCTAAAGACAATCTTTTTTTTTCTGCAAGAGTTATCAACTCTGTCATATTGCCGTAAGGATGCGGAATTTTTACAGTTTTGGGCGCGGTCCATCCTTTCCATTGAAGGAATCCTCCTCCAACAGAATAGTATTCCCATGAGAAAATAATGTTTTTCTCTAAAGAATCTGGTTCATCAGTTGGTATGGTTTTACTTTTATTGACATAATGTTTGGAAAGCAAATCTATAACTAAAGTATTGTTGTATGGGAAATTGTGAGATACCGAACAATATGCGATATTGTTAAGCCCTATAGGCAGTTTTTTTTCACCTAAATCTAAAACTTTTTTTTCTTTTGGAAGTTTACAAAGTGCGTTTAACAAAGTAGGCTGGCAAGTAGAAGGTTCGTTTCCCATAAGTCCGGCAAATAATAGCTCTATCTGTTCCGTGACCTTTCCCTGTGGCAGATAAAGAGCCATAAAGGCGAACTCTTACGCCATTTACTTTTGCCAACGTATTAGCATCAAGACTTCTAATTCGTTGAGCAAAGTCGTAGCCGGCTTTCATTGGAGCTATAGTATGAGAACTTGAAGGACCGGGACCTGTTTTTAACAGTTCAAACACAGACAT
>JAISDY010000065.1 GCA_031264425.1 Endomicrobium sp.
AAAAGATGAGATGCGTAAGAGGAGAACAGTTCCCCAGTAAAGACGTTAGCAAATATGCTGCTGAAATTTTTGATGGAGTTAAAAAAAAGAGAGATGCATTTTATACAAGAGTTTTTGACACAAATAATTATACAATCCCGAAGAGGAAGGGGTTCAAGGTAAAAGGAGTAAAAGTAGAAGCAGGGGGGTTTTAGCCAAGATTACCTAATAACAAGTTCATATTTTACAATTCCCCCAACGGATATTAAGGGACAATTAAAGATTACATTATTATGGGAACAAGATAGAGAAAGCAGCCGGGAAGCTGCAAAACCTCTTGAAAAGTCAGAAAAAAGTGCAGGAATGACAGCTGTGGTTAATTTCATTACAGCTGCAGTTTCAGTTCCTTTTCTATTGTTAATTCCAATAATGTCTTGGGCATTGCCTTTTATGATTCTTCCTATAGTAATTATTATTCCCTGCATTATTGCTGGGTCTTATGAGTTTTGGCAGGAAGGAGAGATAATAGCCGCTAAGAATGAACTTATGAAACAACTACAAGGATTACCCAGTGATAGAAAAGCTATTGAAGATCTTATGGATGCTTACGGTTTTAATGAAATAGATTCTCTTCAGACAGAGCTTCTTGCGATGTTACCGGAAGAGTTCAACGACGAAAAGGTAGAGTTAAGTTATTCAATGGATTCAGGGGTTGTTATGGAGTATGACGCAAGTCAAGATAAGATATTTGTGAATTTTTTCTTGGCGAGACATCTATTTTTTGATAAAGATGGTAAAAAGACTAGAAACGAAAAATTGTTCCATGTTTTTCTAAAACATGAATTAGCGCATAGGGAATTTGCGGATCCTGAAAACAGAGTTCGTTTCTTTATACACGAAAATTTTAGCTGGCTAGAAGAATTTCTTGTTTCTTTTGGAGATGTGTTTAGACCACTAATATTTAGACCGCTAAGACCTATAAAGACTCAACTTCAGCAAACTCTTAAACAAGAGAGACAGACGCCTGTAGAATCAACAGCAGAACAACCTAAATCAACACAAGAGGCATCAAAACCTCTTGAAGAGTTGTCAGAAAGTGCAAGAATGACAGATGCTGAATTAGAAATATATCGAGCTCAAAGCCAATTGGACAAGGATATATTTGAGCAGACCAAAGATAGTCAAATTAGTCCAGGATCGAATTCGGACCCGAGGACAGGGAGGACACTGAGTAACGATACGATACAAGCGAGCGAGGATGCAAGATGCATTAATGAGATTGCAATAGAGTCTGTCCAAAGGGGAAATATTACAGTGGGTGATTTTAATATTTTAAAACTGATTCTCTCACGTCTTATAAATGACTCTGTTCCAAAAGATCATAGAGAAAATTCTGACGGTTATGAACTTGAAAGCGATGAAGTTACTGGATTGGTGGAAGGTTATTTAAAAGACGGTGATACAGCATATGCTTTACCAGATATATTAGAATTTGTTGTGATTGCTATAAAGGGATTAGCTAAAATTCCTTTTGTGGATGGAGATAATGTTTTTGATAGTTTAGGGTCATTTTTAGATAAAGAAGAAGATCTAAAAATAAATCCTGAATTTGTCCAAGGAGATATTAACAGTTTATATAGAGCACTTGCTCTAGCGCGATTTTGTATCGTTTTATGCAATGCTACCTACAAAGAGACGGAATTAGGGACAGTCCAAAAAGAAGATATAGTCAACTCACTATTTGAATCATTTACCCTTCTCGAGATTATATTGGAAAGATTACGGTCTCGCTTACCTGCTGAGAGTATAGGTAGAGAAACTGCAAGAAAAGATTTAGAGGAAACATATAAATATCATATTCAAATAGTTAAAGAACTTCTTGAGCAATCAACAGAAACTAATAAATTTCCTAGAATTACTCAAGACTTATTAGATAGAATGGGAGAGGTCGCCCAAAGACTCCCTAAAAGTGATTATCCACAACAACCTGAAGAATATGAGGAGAGCGTAGAACTTACGACTGTTGAACAACAGCAAGAAAAATCAGCTGAATCGGCTGAAAGCACAGCGGAATCCGCTTTGAAAATAGGAGCAGAATTAGCTGTGAGTTCTGCAGCATTGACGGCGGCTAATGGTTTATCGTTAGAGCTAATTGAGTCAATGAGAGTAGCAATGAATTCTTTTGCTGATTTTGAAAGATTTCAGTTGGCTGAAATACAAAAAGCTGAGCAAATAGCTAAAGCTAACAGTTATTATAGCGATAGCACTAGCGAAGAAAAAAAAGAATTGATAAATAGACTTTTAAAAGTATTACCGTCAGATTTAGCGGCTGAATTTATGCAACATTTTAGTGATGAAGAAATAAGAGAAACAGGCATAGTGATGTCATATAATCCAGAAAGCGATGTCATACGTGTTAATTACGCTCTGTTGAGAGCAATGTTTATTGACGAAAGTAGCGAAGATATAAAAAACATTAATTTATTCAAAGTGTTTGTAAAGCATGAACTTAAACATAGAGAATTTGCAAAATCTAGCAATCCTTTATACAAAGCAGTACATGCCATAAGCACTTTAGAAGAATTTTTTGTATCAATGGGAGATATATACGCTTGGCAAGAATTACATGGACAACAAGGAGCTCTTCCATCTTATGATGATATGTTTAGATTTATATTATCAAATGCGAAATATATTAGCATATTAGCTGATATAAGTTTGGAAGAAGCGACAATAATAGCGCAGCTTACCACTATGCAAGAAGAAGATCCATATTCATTTGATATAAATGATGATAAAAAAAGTCTAAGGTTAGTTGTCGTAGATTCGGCTGACGGATTAAGTAATTCTGATGCCTTAAGCAATGCTCAGACATGGACGCAAAACGGGTATTCGGCGGCACTCATTGAACATCTGCCTAGTGAAGGTTATATTAATGACTGCTATGTAATGCCTTCTTATAATATCTCTTTTGGAGAAATGGTTTATGAAGTATATATTAGGCAAGTAAACGGAACGCACTTTATAGGACTCAAACTAAAAAGCGGGCAAGACACAACTCAGAACTTTGCCGCAGCCGTTCAATTCTTTGCAAACGATATTAATACTAACGCCAGACTTCGCCAGGCTTTTGGATCTTTATCTAAACTTAAAGATTCTAATCCTTCGTATGGAATAGAGAGGGATCTTGAAATAAACAGTAATGGCGTGGCAATGATAGATTTTATAGGTATGCAAATAGATACTGACACTATTGCTGCTACTCAAAGATTGTATCAATCAGGGGAGGTTTCATCTGGATTAATTGGCACTTATACTGTAGTTGATATGCCAGTCACCAACGATACTCTTACGGAAGTAGAACAAGATATAAAAGCTAGTATGTTACATAAATTAGATAGACCTGAGAAATTTTATCAAGTAGATATGCCTAATTTAAGATTATCAGATAGTGATTTTATTGAAAGAGCTGTGAAAATAAAAAAGAAAGAAGGTGCAACTACGCTAATTCTTAATATTAACGATTTAGATCTTGCTATGCTCTCGTCTGAAAGTATGATAGAGGCGTTAAAAGGATTTATAACTATTGTTCATTCTTTTAAACTAACTGCAACCATTCAAATAGACGCATCAAAAATAAATGAAGAACTATGTAGAAACTTACTAGTGCTTGGATTTGACGGAATAAGTATAGAGGCACAGGATATTGAGGATGTTAATTTGCTAAAACAGATCCTTGAGGAACTTGCAATAGTGTCTAGGGAAAATTCAGTAAGCGAAAAGAATACAATTCGTCTAAAAAATCAGTCCGTGAGAGATAGTTTGGGAGATTTAGCTGGAATGAATATTTTAACTATAACTAAAATTGATGAAGAAACACACCAAGCCGAGCTTGATGAGGGGCAAGCTAGGGAAGCGATAGCATTGGGTTATGAAAGAGGCAGAAGAGTGCTAGAACAGAAAATTAGTGCGGATGCCAAAAATATAAGGGCTTTATTAAATATAATTACACAAGATCCATCAACAATTTCAGCCGGTGAAATTATGCAAGCTATAGAAAATGCGGGGATAAACGCCATATTACAAAAACATATTGGAATTATACTAAAAGGTGTAGATAGCAATTTAACAGGAACAAATACAAAAGTATTGGAAGCTATAGGATTTGTTAGAGGTTTAATAGAGGCTTATACTATAAGCAGATACTTAGAAACATTTTCAATATCGTTTGAAATGTTTAACACAAATGATTTAAATGAGATAAGAGCTTTAGGTGTCTTATTGACAGCTTTGCTTATCATAGATAGAGATAATAAATTCTTTAAAGATAGCTTTGCTTTGAGATCATTTTTTGAACAAGCCAATACAGCTTTTGGAGAATTATCAACAGAATATAGTTTGTCAGAACTTAAAGGACAGATTATATCATTTGCTAACTTAGTCGTTGAAAGATTTGCGAACGGACAAAGTATTGCCGATATAGCCTTAGATAACGGTAATCCTTCGCAAAAACTTTATATGAGTTTAGCTGTGCTTGATGATTTAATAAATAAAATATCATTTAGCAATATAGTTGACAATGCCAAGAGGAGAGCTCTTGGATCTACAAAACAACAAACAAGAAGTATCTTAGGAGCTGCGTAAGCATATTTAAACTATTTGGAAGATGAATGGATATTAAATGTTTTATTGTATTCTTCAAGATATGTTATGTATTGTTCAGCTTTTCTAAACGCAGTGTCTATGTTCATTGCGAAATTTGATCTGCCTAAAATGTCTATAAAGCCGTAATTTTTTAATACTTTTAAAGGCTGCTTTTGTATCTGGCATAATATAAGGCAAGTGTTTGTCGCGGTGCATTTCTTATAAATTTTATACAGGGCATGGTATCCTGTTGCGTCCATAGCGGGTACTTTCCTCATCCTAAGTATTATAACTTTACAATCTTGAACTTTTTCTATGTACTCTACAAATGTGCTTGTTGCTCCGAAAAAGAAAGGTCCGTTAATTTCATACAAAATTACTCCTTTCATATTTTTTCTGCTTTCAAGTTCGCTTTCGTCAATCCCTTCGTATGCGTTGTCTGAGGAATCGTCAATATTTGCAATATCAGCCATTCTTTTCATAAACAAGAAAGCCGCTAACACCATACCTATTTCAATCGCATAAACTAGATTTACGAAGATTGTTAAAGCAAAGGTTGTAAGCATAACTAGAGAATCGCTTAATGGAGCTTTGAAGAGCTCTTTGAAAGCTTCAAAATCCATCATTCTGTAAGTTACGGTAAAAAGTATAACTGCAAGCGTTACCATAGGTATAAGAACAATGTTCTTCATGAGAGCAAGTAATATTATGAAAATAAAAATTGTGTGGGCTATACCTGCGATCGGCGTTCTTCCGCCGTTGTTAACGTTTGCGGCTGTTCTTGCTATTGCTCCTGTGGCTGGAATTCCGCCAAATACGGCAGAACCTATGTTTGCTATTCCTTGAGCTATAAGCTCGGTGTTTGATCTATGCTTTTTGCCTATCATTCCGTCGGCTACTACGGCGGATAACAAAGATTCTATGCCTGCAAGTATTGCTATAGTCAAAGCAGGCTGAAACAATTTTCCTATTATTTCAAGGTTCAGCGCGGGCATTTGCGGTGAAAAAACCATACTGTCGGTTATATCCCCAAAATGCGAATATATAGTTTCAATGTTCAAGTTTAAAAATTTTACCGATACTGTTGAAAGGACTAATGCCGCTAAAGGCGCTGGGCAAAATTTAAATTTTTTAGGATAATAACGCATAAAAAGCAAAATGCATATGCCCATACCAAACGTTTGAATATTTATTTTACCGAAGCTTTTTATATATAGCGCCCATTTGTCAATAAAATTAGAAGGTATAGACGCAAGCCCAAGTCCAAAGAAATCATTGATTTGAGTTGAAAATAAAACGACTGCAATTCCGCTTGTGAAACCTATCGTTATAGGATCGGGGATATATCGTATAATTTTGCCAAACTTTAAAAGACCCATAGCTATCAAAAATATTCCAGCCATTGCGGTTGCGGTTATAAGTCCGCTTGTCCCGTAGTTTTGTATTATTCCATAGACTATAACTACAAAAGCTCCGGTAGGACCTCCTATCTGTACGCGGCTCCCTCCAAAAAACGAAATAAGAAAACCTGCGATTACTGCCGTTATAAGCCCTTTTCCCGGCATAACCCCGGAAGCAATTCCGAACGCTATGGAAAGCGGAATAGCTACAAAGGCTACAAAGGCTACAAAGGCTACTAAGCCCCGCATTTATATCTGTAATTATTCTGGGTGTGGTAAATTCTTGGGGGTTATTTTTTATTAAAGTAAATAATTTGGGTTTAAACATTTTTTACTAGACCAATTTTATTAAATCGTTTTCAATTGAAGATTTAAATTCATTTGAAATGTCATTTAAATCAACAATATCCACTTTGTAAGGCAAAAGTGAATCTTCAAATGCTGCAGACAACTTAGCTAAAATTCTGAATGGAAGACTTTGTTTGTTGTAGTCTATGGCTAAATCTAAATCTGCATATTTTTTTGTCGTGCCTTTAGCTCTTGAGCCAAATACGTAAACTCTACAATCGCTATTGTCTAAATTTTCATTTAGAATTTTTAAAACATAATTTAAATATTTTTCTTCTATAGTTATGTTCATAAATTTTTAGACTTTTCTTTAAGTTTGTTTAATAGAAATTCAGCTTCTTTAGCAAAACTAGGTACAACAGAAACTATTGCATTAGCTTTTTCTTCATTGTAAGAATGGCTTGTTATATTTCTCATTTTTCTATACTCAATCCAGCTTTCAAGATTGCCAAGAAGCAGATTCCTTTCGTTTGCTGTTCGTATAACATCTGCAAACACAAACTCGTCAAATGAACCTTCGCTGTATTCTGATAATTGTAAAAAACGGCGTAACATTTTATATGATACTTCGTAAGTATATTCAAACCTTTGTATAACTGAGTCTCTTATAAATTTGTCACTTTCGTCTTCATGGAACTTTTCAATAGCCTCATTTAGACTTACCAACGCATTCTCAAAAGGAGATAAATCAAGTTTCATAAAACCTCTTCTTTAGAAGAATATTTGAATCTGTGTATATAATACAAAATTTATGTTTACAAGTGTATTTTGGTTTATGTATACTAAATAGCGTCAAATGAAGAATAAAATATATTTAAGTCTAGGCTCAAATATTGGGGATAGAGCGGAGAATATAATTTCAGCTTTATCTTTTTTGCGCAGTAGTAATTTTGTTGATATAAAGAAAATATCGTCTTTTTATGAGACTTCTCCCATAGGACCAAAGCAAAAAAGTTTTTACAATATCGTTGCAATGGCAAAGACAAATCTAAATCCGCAGGATCTTCTTTCTCTCATAAAACAAATAGAAAAAATTATGGGGCGTGTCAAAACTCTTCATTTGGGTCCTCGTATTATAGATATGGATATTTTGTTTTTTAACAAGAATATAATTGCTAAAAAGTATTTAACTATTCCTCATAAAGAAATCCAAAATAGGCTTTTTGTTCTAATTCCACTTGTAGAAATTGCTGAAAGTTTTGTTCATCCAACTTTGAAACAAAAAATAGGCGATATTTTAAATGAAAAGTTGTTGACACTAAGATGTCAAAAGGTTAAAATCTTATGTTAAAAGATGCTGTAAAAAAGGCGAAAAATGAATAAAAAGACTGTTACTACAATATTAGATAAAAAACGTAAATCCGAAAAGATAACAATGCTCACATGTTATGACTATGTCATGGCAAAACTTATTTCTTCCCAAGACATAGACATGTTGCTTGTCGGGGATTCTTTGGGAAACGTAAAGCTCGGGTATGAAAATACTCTCCCTGTAACCGTTGACGATATGATTTATCATACGAAATCCGTAAAAAGAGGAAATGCGGGAGCTATGCTTGTGACGGATATGCCATTTATGTCGTATGAGTCAAATATTGAGGAAGCCGTTAAAAATGCCGGGAGGATTATTAAAGAAGGCGGTGCCGAAGCTGTAAAAATTGAAGGCGGAATAGAGATTGAAGAACAGGTCAAAGCAATAGTAAACGCAAAAATTCCCGTAGTCGGTCATTTGGGACTAACTCCTCAGGCAATAAACAAATTTGGCGGATTCAAAGTTCAAGGAAGAACTCAGGAATCCCGTGATAAACTTATATCAGATGCGAAAGCTATTGAAAATGCCGGAGCATTTGCAATTACTCTTGAAGCCATACCAGAACATCTTGCTAAAGAAGTAACTGAGATTTTAAATATTCCAACAATAGGAATAGGCGCCGGGCGCTACTGCGACGGACAAGTTTTGGTTATTGATGACATGATTGGAATGTTTGACGATTTTACGCCGAAATTTGTTAAAAAGTACGCCAATGTCAGCCAGATTATAAAAACTGCGGTAAAAGAATATATAGAGGAAGTTAAAGAAGGCAAGTTCCCAAAGGAAGAAAATACTTACAAATGAAA
>JAISDY010000069.1 GCA_031264425.1 Endomicrobium sp.
CAGACGGATTTAAAATTCCAAGAATTGTCATTCCAAGCGAAGATTCTGCTCCTGCGAAAATCCCAAATGTTCCTAAAATAAAAATTTAGCAATAAATAAATATTTACGAGAGAACAAAATGAGCATAATGAGATTGTCCGTAGATAGACCGGTTACGACGATAATGTTATTTTTGTCAATTGGACTTTTGGGTTTTATTTCATATACGAGAATTCCGCAAGAACTGTTTCCGTCAATGGAGTATCCTCAAATAACCATTGTAACAAGATATGATGGCGCGGGTCCTGAAGAGGCAGAAAAACTTATAAGTAAAATGGTTGAAGAAACCGCTGGCACTGTAAAGGATATTAAAAGGGTTTCTTCTAATTCAAAAGAAGGGGTTTCCATTGTCACATGCGAATTTAGATGGGGAACCAACATGGATTTTGCTGCTATGGACGTGCGCGAAAAGATAGATTTGATAAAAGAAAGTTTGCCTAGAGAAGCCCTTGATCCGGTTGTTTTAAAGTACAACCCCACTCAAACCGAAGCCATGCTTCTTTCCGTAAGCTATAAAAACGGCGATTCTTCCGATCTAAGAATGGCTTAGCTCAGGCGCATGGCAAAGAGAAATCTAAAGGACGAGCTTGAACGCCTTGAAGGCGTTGCAAAAGTTGAACTTAGAGGCGGCGAAGAAAAAGAAATACTTGTTGAAATAGATAAAGGAAGACTCCTTGCCAATCAGGTTTCAATAACTGAAGTCGCCACTTCTCTTGAAAATGCCAATATAACATATCCCGCAGGCACAATAAAAGAAGAAAAACACGAATATTTGGTTAAGACGGTAGGCGAGTTTCAAAGTATTGACGATATAGCCAATCTCTCTTTCTCAAAAGTTGACAATAATATAAACCACGTTCTCAGCACAAAAAGAGTTAAAAATAGAGAGCAGGAAACGGGCGATAAAATAATATTTTTAAAAGATATTGCAGAAGTAAAAGAAGCCCTTAAGGACAGAAAAGGGTATTCGCGTTGTAACGGCAGTGAAAATATTTCAGTTGGCATTTACCAGCAGTCGGGATCAAACTTAATCAACTTATCAAAAGCAGTTCAGAGAAAACTTAAAGATATTAAAGAAAAAATTCCAGAAGACGTTGATATAAAAATAACTTCGGATCAGTCCGACTTTATTAAAGAATCTCTTGCAAATTTATATTCAAACGGAATACAGGGAATATTGCTTTCGTTTATCTTGTTGTATTTTTTTATGAAGAGCTTCATAGCGTCCACAATAATAAACATAGCTATACCTGTGGCTCTTTGCAGCACTTTAAGTTTTATGTATTTTGGAGACATTTCTATAAACACTATGTCTTTAGGCGGTCTTACTGTTGGAATAGGAATGGTTATTGACAACTCAAACGTAGTTCTTGAAAATATCCTTATGCAGTTCCACAGGCTTAAAAGTATTCCCAAGAAAGAAAGAATTTATAGAGCTACTAGCAGCTTGCTTGCCCCTATTATGAGTTCTACTCTTACGACTTTAGCTATTTTTATACCGTTTGTTTTTGTCGCGGGTATGATAGGACAGCTTTTTAAACAACTAGCGCTAACAATTTCATTTTCGCTTGTATCGTCAATATTTACGGCTCTTTTTCTTGTTCCGCGCCTTGCGCTTACGGCTGATTTGTCAAAGCAGTCTATTACTGCGTGCATGGACGCAATAAATAAATATTTTACGCCGCCATTCAAGAAAGTTTTGGATTATAAAATCGGTAAGATAATGTCTATGACTTTCATTTACACAATTGTTGGTGTAATTTGTTTTGCTCTAATTCCCAAAGCTTTTATGCCAAAAGTAGATGAAAGGCGCTTTACTTTAAATATAATAATGCCTCCGGATACTCCGTTAGAAGCCACAAATGCAGCTACAAAGAGAATAGAGAAACTGATTTCGCAGTATCCGGAAATTAACGATATTTCCGTTAGCGTTGGTTCAACCGGAGACGATTCCGGCGTTGCCGCCATAGAATCTCTTGGAACGTACCAGTCAAGAATTGTGGGAAGACTACACAAAGAAGGAATTTCTACTGACGAACTTGTGGCGGACATATCAAATGAAATAAGGAAATTTAATATTAAAGGATTAGAAACGGAATTTATGACGCAGCAGGGGTTATTCGGCTCGGGCGTAGGAGCCGCTTCAGGCTTGATGATAGAAATAAGGGGAAGCGATTTGTCTATACTTAAACAAGCTTCCGATGGAATTCGCGACATCATGGAGAAAATGCCTCAGTTTTACGGCATAAAACTTGATCCGCCTGATGAAGTGCCTGAATTGAGGCTCACAATAGACAGAGAAAGAGCGTCTTTATTCGGACTTTCAACTCAAGATATTTCCGCCATGACTTTGGCGGCTATTAAAGGGTATGTTGCCACAAAACTTAAAAGAAAAGACGATGAAATGGATGTGAGAGTAAGAATGCGTCCTGAAGATAGAGACAAACTCAGCAAAGTTATGGAAATGACGGCGTATTCTCAATGGGGCATGACAATACAATTAAAACAAATAGCTCAGGCTAATTTTGTAAAAACTCTTCCTTCAATCAAAAGGATAGAAGGGGAGAGAACATATTTGCTCTCAGCTAACGTTAAGGGCAATTTTGCAAAAGCCGTTCAAGAAATACAAACGATACTTGACGCAAGATACAACAATGAAAATGTTCATTGCGTTATTTCCGGCGAAATGCTTGCCATGAAAGAAGCATTGTCTCAAGTTTCTTTTGCATTAGGGCTTGGCGTTATAATTATTTTCATGGTTTTGGCTTCGGAATTTGAATCTTTATTTCAACCTATAATAGTTATGACTGCCGTTCCTCTAGGAGTTGTAGGAGCGGCATTTGTATTATTTGTTACGGGGCAGTCAATAAATTCTATTTCAATGCTTGGTTTTATAATGCTTGTGGGAAACGTGGTTAATATTTCTATTTTGCTTGTTGATAGATTTAATATTATGTACGATGAAGAATTAAAAAAACTGACGGCAATCGTCCGGACGTTTTGACGTTAAAAAAGAATGTCGTTGAAGTTACTGTCAATCATATAAGACCCATCACGATGACCACTCTTACGACAATTACGGGTCTTATTCCGCTTGCCGTTGGTTTTGGCGGCGGAGGTTCTACTAACCAGCCTATGGCAATAGCTGTCGTTGGAGGCTTGTCTTTCGCATTAGTTCTTGCTTTGTTTTTTGTGCCTTACATATACCTTTATACAAAAGGTATGAGAAATTCTTCTTCCGGCGAACTTCTCGCATCCTTTAAGAATTGAAAGCTATGGGGGAATGTTGAAAATATTTCTAAGTGGCGTTTCTTTTATAACTTTAAAAAAAGCAGTCTTAAAAGTACTTATTTTAAGTGCTGTTTTTATTGCTTTTATAATTTTTTTAGCTGAACGTAGTTTTTCAAACACAGTTGATATTGGAGTTGATATTAGCAGTTATGTCGCGGGAAACGGTTCTGGATCTTATGGGACAGAGCCGTTTAGCTTAAATCCAAATTATAACAAGATAACTGTTGAAGCCGGTTTTACAGCAAAAGATGTGTCAGGGTCTCGTATTGATGGTTCTTTTTCGTGACTAGGTTACATATAATACGGTAGTTATAAAAGGAACGGCTACAAGTACTGTTGACGGTGTGTTTATAGGGACGAATCCATATACTTTCGGCGGCTTTGCCTCTTTTAACTCTGTTAATGTTGAGGGTGTTGTCAGCGGTGTGGTTAGCGGTGCTAGAATTTGGGGGTATGGGCAGACTGAAAGAAACAGTATAAATATTTTAGAAGTAGCTGAAAATAGTGTTTATGGAGCGTCTATTGCTTCCTCAGGCACAGCAAAATCTAATTTTATTACTATTTCAGGACAAACAGGAAATAGGGACATTATTGGCGCCAAAATTCTTGGAATGGGAGAAGCTGTAAACAATGGCGTGACTGTAAGTACAGGCGGGGTGCTAAATTATAGTTATGGCAATACAGATTTTGGTGTGCATGGCGCTTATATAGGATATGGTTCGGTCATGAATAATTTCGTTAAAGTTTACGGGGCAGTTAATAATAGCGACGCCTATGGCGCTCGCGTTGGTACAGGCACAGCTATAAATAATTTTGTCAGTGTTTTTGAAACTGGGGTTATATCGGGAACAGTTTACGGCGCTAAAATTGGAACAGGAACGGCAACAAATAATACAGCTGACATTTCAGGAATTGTTAAAAATAGCGTTTTCGGTTCATGGATTGACTCTGGGACAGCATCGTATAATATTGTAAATATTGCTGGTAAAGTGGATGATGATGTTGCTGCATCTCATGTCGGCAACGGAATTGCAACAAATAACGTTGTAAATATTTCAGGTTTGGCAGGCAACACTGCGCATGGCGTATTTATAACGTCAGGCACAGCTTTAGAGAATAATGTAGAAGTTTCTGGAAATGTAATGAAACATGTTTTTGGAGTGCGAGTAGGCGCTTATGGCAATGCATCTAGCAATACCATTAATATACTCGGGACAGTTGGAGGAAATGTGTACGGATCTTGGATTAGCCAAGGTGTGGCTTACAATAATACTGTTATGATTAATTCCGGCGCAAATATTGGAGGCAACATTACCGGCGGTTTTGCAAGCAATAACGGCAACAATAATATTACAAATAACACTATTATTGTTTACGAAGGAGCAATTCTTTCGCCCACAGGAGTTTTATGGGGGGGGGCGAACCAAAGCAGGCGACGCTTTTAGCGGGAATACTCTTAAGATGTATGCTAAGAATATTCAAGTTTATGGTATTAATAATTTTGAATTCTATAATTTTTATTTCCCCAACAATATTAAAGACGGAGACATAATAATAACCGCTGTCGCAGGTACGGGTGGCTCTAGTTGGGGAGGAACAGATATTAATAGCGCTATTGATTTAGGAACAAGCAGAGTTAATATACAATTCCAAGACTATGTTCCTATTTTAAATCAGGGAGATAAATTCTACCTGATAGTAAGCTCAGGGACTGGGACAGGCATAAGCAACAAACCTGTTAACGATACAGTAGATGATATAAAAGGGATGTACGGCGTGACTGTTTTGTATGATTATAGTTTCAATCTTAGCACGACAGATACGTCGCTAATTTTGGAAGTGGAAGACGCAAAGTTTGACCTTAACCCTCAAGCCAAGTCATATTTGGAAGATAGAGTTTCAGAAATGATTTTTATCAACAGAGGTTTGGATTTAATTGCTGAAAGG
>JAISDY010000094.1 GCA_031264425.1 Endomicrobium sp.
AGCCTGCTCTTTCAAAGGAACAGTTAAATCAAAGATTATTAAGGGAAATAGATAAATTCGGACAGTATAGTTTAAGTATTATGCTTAAAGAGCTGATTCCCGTTCAGATGATAAGACCGTTTATAAACTATTGCGGGGTTAATGCGACTAAGAAATGTTCACAGATTAATAAAATTGATAGAGAGAAAATATTAAACGGATTTTTTGATTTCAGGTTTAATATAATAAAAACTAAAGATTTTAAAAAAGCAATAGTTACAAGAGGCGGCGTTTTCAACCGGTTATTTAGCGGGAAGTTCAATAGGAGATTAAATGAGTATTTTTGAAGCTTTTATGATGATATGTTCTGGAGCGGCTTGGCCTTTTTCAATATATAAGTCTTATAAGTCAAGAACTAATAAAGGGAAGAGCTTGGGGTTTTTGATAGTCGTGATAATAGGCTATATATGCGGTATAACTCATAAAATATTTTATAACTATGACAATGTAATTTTTTTATATCTTTTAAATTTTACGATGATTTTAGTGGATTTTATTTGTATTTTAGAAACAGTTTGATTGCCAAAAAGAAGAACGACAACTTAAGTTCTTGATCTACAAAATCCTAAGGATAACGCGTCAAAATGTACGGCACTGTAACCCTAAGTCCCGAACACATAACCGCTCTTTTGGAGCATATCCGGCGATACTATTAGGACACTCAATTGACGGTGATTATAGAGGACTATTTCAATAATATGTTTTCATATCAATATCGTTAAAATTTTTATTTTATCTTTTTTGTCCTAATGCTACCGTCGGGTATTTCATAAATAAGCCTTCCGTTTCTTGAAAAAACATTTGGCAAACCAATCCTGCGATTCTCAGCTTGAGCCTTTGAAACACCTCTATTATAAAGTCTTGTTATTTCGTCTATTATCTTATTTGCATTTGAAGTCATTCTTTCACCATCCTTAAAAATTGATTATATTTTTACTATACAAAATATTCACATTGACTTGAAAGACTTGTCTTTAAAAATTCCTCCCAAACTGCAAGTGGATGTATATTTGGGCGGCTCTGATGGGGGAAATTTTACAATAGTTTGACTTTCAGTTGTATTTTAAGTACACTTTAATTAAATAAAATGGGTTATAAAGTCGTCTGCGTGTCCTAAAAATCTCCTGCGAGGGTATTTTTAGGGCGTTTTTACATGTAAAATACACATACGCTCGGGTGTTGTTTTTCTGGAGGTGTAATGTTAAAAGAAGGGGAGTTACGAATTCCGTCTGGATGTGCGATAAGTGGCATTATAGATAAAAAGGGCAAAAGATTTAGCGGTGAAGAGATTATTAAATCTATTGCTTTAATGCATGAAAGATCAAACGGTTTGGGCGGTGGTTTTGCCGCTTATGGTATTTATCCCCAATATAAAGAACTTTATGCTTTCCACATTTTTTACGACAATCTGAGCATTAAAACCCAAGTGGAAGACTTCCTTGCAAAACATTTTGAAATAGAAAGTGCCGGAAACATCCCCACCAAATCTGTTCCAAATATAAAAGACCAACCTCTAATATGGCGTTATTTTGTTTATCCAAGAATTTATATGTCAAACGAAGAAGTGATGGATGAAGACGAATTTACTTCCAGATGCGTGATAAAAATAAATAAAGAATATAATGGCGCATACATTTTTTCAAGCGGCAAAAATATGGGAGCTTTTAAAGGCGTAGGGTATCCTGAGGATATAGGCGAATTTTTTATGTTGGACAGGTACGAAGCTTACATGTGGACCGCGCATGGAAGATTTCCTACGAATACTCCGGGTTGTTGGGGCGGAGCGCACCCTTTTACAATGCTTAACTGGTCTGTAGTGCATAATGGCGAAATATCCTCTTACGATGCTAACAGGCGTTTTGTTGAGATGTTTGGATATAAATGCACTTTGCAAACTGACACTGAAGTAATAACATATCTTTTTGATTTACTCGTAAGAAAACATAAAATGCCTATGGATAAGGCGTTAAAAGTAGTAGCAGCTCCGACGATAGTTAGAGATAATGTGGGAATTCCAATAGAGCTTGCTTTGGCTTCAATTGATCAAAGATTAAGGGAAGAAGGGATAAGAAATCAAATTTCTTTATTAGTTGCTGGAAGTATAAGAAATAGCGTGGATGTAGTTAAGGCTATAGCTTTGGGAGCATATGCAGCATGTATAGGTACCGCAGCTCTTATAGCTATGGGTTGCCATATGTGCCGCACATGCACTACTGGCAAGTGCAACTGGGGTATAGCAACTCAAGAACCAGAGCTTGAAAAAAGATTAGATCCAGACATTATGTATAAACGTTTGGTTAATTTAGTCTCGGCGTGGAATCACGAGATCCAAGAAATGCTCGGTGGTATGGGAATAAATGCAATTGACAGCTTGCGTGGCAATAGGTTTATGCTTAGAGGCATAGGCTTGAACGAAAAAGAACTTGAGATACTCGGCATCAAATATGCGGGAGAGTAAAATATGAAAAAAATAAAAGTTTTAGATATTTATTACCGTGAGCTTAATGATTCCATAGATAATGAAATAAAGACTGATAAAAATATAATGTTGACTGATGTTTTTGGACAAAGATATATAGGCAGAGGATTGCCTCAAGGCGTTAAAATTAAAATACAAGGTACGCCCGGAAATGATATGGCAGTTTATATGGACGGAGCGGAAATAGAAGTATTTGGAAATGTGCAAGACGCAGCTGGAAATACCATGAACTCTGGAAGAATTATTGT
>JAISDY010000121.1 GCA_031264425.1 Endomicrobium sp.
TTATAATTGTTCCCGGTTTCCTGTTGGTACTGAATTAGGATTTCTCTCATAAAATCTAATACTTTTTCACCGAAAAATTTTCCTTTTTCGCTGCCGACTCCTTCTCCAAATAGATTCATACAAGCCTCGTTAAGTCCGACTATGCCTATTGTTGAGAAATGATTTTTCCAATATTCGTTAAAGCGTTGTTTTACGCTTCTTAAATAAAAGCTCATATACGGATACAAATTGCTTGAAGTCAATTTTTCCAAAACATTTCTCTTTATTTCTAAACTCTGTTTAGCCGTATCCATAATACTTTTGAGTCTTTCCATAAAGTCGGATTCATTTTTAGATAAGTACCCGAGTCTTGGTAAGTTTATAGTTACGACTCCTATAGAGCCGGTAAGAGGAGAAGCCCCAAAAAGTCCACCACCTCTCTTCTGTAATTCGCGATTATCTATTCTGAGTCGGCAACACATACTTCTTGCGTCTTCAGGTTTCATATCGGAGTTTATAAAATTTGCGAAATATGGAATACCATACTTAGCTGTGATATCCCACAAAGCTTTTATATTGGGGTTATGCCAATCAAAATCTTGCGTTATATTATATGTGGGTATGGGAAATGTGAACACTCTTCCTTTGGCGTCGCCTTCAAGCATAAGCTCCAAAAAGGCTTGATTTAAAATGTCCATCTCTTTTTGGAATTCGCCGTACTTTTTATCTTGGCGTTCTCCGCCGATAATAACAGGTTCGTCTTTATAATGAGGGGCTACTGTTAAATCTAAAGTTAAATTTGTAAAAGGTGTTTGAAAACCTACTCTTGTTGGCACGTTTATGTTAAAAAGGAACTCTTGCAAAGCCTGCTTTACTTCCTTATATGTAAGTTTATCGTAATAAATAAAAGGAGCAAGGAGAGTGTCAAAGTTAGAAAATGCTTGAGCACCTGCACTTTCTCCTTGAAGAGTATAAAAAAAGTTTACAATTTGCCCCAAAGCTGTTCTAAAATGTTTTGTGGGTTTGGCTTCAGACTTGCCTGAGACACCTTTAAAGCCGCTTATTAGCAAATCTTGCAAATCCCAGCCAACGCAGTAGGCTCCCAAAAGCCCCAAATCGTGTATGTGAAGGTCCCCCTCGGAATGAGCTTTTCTTATATTTTCAGGATAGATTTTGTTTAGCCAATATATTTTGCTTATTTCAGAAGAAATATAGTTATTTAACCCTTGCAATGAATAAGACATGTTGCTATTTTCGTTTACCTGCCAGTCCAATTTTTTCAAATATTGGTCAACCAGATCCACGTTAAATGCTGAAGTTATTTCCCTGATTTTAGTATGTTGATCGCGGTATAATATATAAGCTTTGGCAGTTTTTTTATACAAAGAGGAAAGTAAAACTTCTTCAACAACATCTTGAACTTCCTCTACTGACGGTTTCCTATCTTCTATAGAGTTTTTAAGTATGGATAAAGCTTTGATAGACAGTCTGTCCGCAATATCTTGCCCAAATTCTCCAGTGGCTTTTCCCGCTTTTGCTATTGCCGCAGTAATCTTTTTAGGGTTAAAAGATTCCTCACTCCCGTCTCTTTTTACAATTGAACTGAAAATCTCTTCGTTTTCCATAAAATTTCCTCTTTAACGATAGAATTACATATTTGCTATTTATAAATAAGTTTCTGATATTGTAATTTAATGAGCAATACCGGTACTGTTTAAAATGCTTTGATTTTTACGAACTTTTCTGTTAATCCGATTTGGAAGCCAAAAGTCTGAAGTGCTTATAACACTATATGTAGTAGTGATAGTCTTTAGTTGGCACAACATATATTACATTAGTAAAAAATAAATGTCAAGCGTTTATTTCTAACATTTTTGAAATGGGAATATAGGCTTTCTTTCTGATATTGTCCTGCACAAAAACAATATTTTTCATGTTAGCAAGAACGTCATAGACTTTTGCCAATGTTATTTTTTTCATGTTTGGGCATATGCTAAGGTCTGTTGCGGGGTAAAATTTTTTCCCGGGATTATCTTTTTGCAGTTTATACAATATACCTGTTTCTGTACATATAATAAATTCTTTAGAAGAACTTTCTTTAATACGTTTGCACATTCCTCCCGTAGATAATGCATAGTCCGCTAAGTCAAGAACTTCGGGACGACATTCAGGATGTGCTAAAATCTCCGCTTTAGGGTATTTATTCTTAGCTGTTTTTACATAGTCGGGTAAAATAAAATTGTTGTGTGTGGGACAAAAACCGTTCCAAATATTCATTTTTATGCCTGATACTTTTTGTATATATCCGCCTAAATTTCTATCAGGCGTAAAAATAATGTCAATATTTTTACCAAAAGTCTCAACTACTCTCTTTACGACATTCGCCGCATTTGAAGATGTGCAGCATATGTCGCTTTCTGCTTTTACCGCTGCAGAAGTATTCACATAAGATACAACCACAGGATTTTTGAACTTTGACTTAAACTCTTTTAGTTTTTCTACAGTTATCATATCCGCCATAGGGCAACCCGCTTCCAAATCAGGTATTAAAACTTTCTTTTGGGGATTAATAATAGAAGCGGTTTCAGCCATAAAATGCACGCCGCAAAACACAATAACGTCAGCTTTTGTCTGACCCGCTTGTCTGCTTAATTCCAAAGAGTCGCCAACGAAATCGGCTATATCGTGTATTTCGGAACGTTGATATATATGGGATAAAATTACCGCTTTCTTTTCTTTTTTTAAAATGTTTAGCTTTTGAATAATATCGTTCATTTAGCCTTTCCTAGTTTCTTATTTAATTTAAAATCTTTTATTTGATTGCAATTAGTTCCTTTGTAATGAAGTAAACTGCTGTTTGAGCAAAAAGATTTGGGAGAAGTTTAATTTCTTTCCCCGTTTTGTAGAAGAATTTATTAGCGATTTTATACTTTTTTTCAAAACAGAACGTTTCAAAGTCTTTTATACTCAAAAACCTTAGATTAGGCGAATTGTACCATTGGTAAGGAAGGTTTTTTGTAACTGGAGAATTCCCAAAAAGAAGATCTATCCTAGCCGTGATATATGCAAAGTTAGGAAAACCTATAATAATTGTCTTTCCCAGTCTAAAACACTCTTCAATTACAAAATCTATTTTTTTTACTTCTTGTAAGCTATTATATAGAATTATATAGTCAAAGCTTTTTGGCGCATACGCCTCTATTCCGCCCTCTATGTCCGAATGAAAAACCGTCAACCCTTTTTCAACGCAAGAATATATCAAACTGTCGTTCAGCTCTATACCTTGAGCATTTATATCTTTTGTTTTTGAAAGATAATACATTAAACTTCCGTCGCCACAACCTAAATCCAAAACTTTTGCGTTTGGCTCAATAACAGCGGCGATTCTTTTATATTCAGAAGGAATTTTTCTCAATATATCAGTCATGATAAAGCCTCTTTCAAAACTTTTTCAAGAAAATGTATAACGAGTTTCGTTTGATCTTTTACTTCAATCAAAAAAGAGTCATGCCCATATGTTGATTTTATTTCAATATATGTTGTGTTATACCCTCTTAAAGTTAG
>JAISDY010000122.1 GCA_031264425.1 Endomicrobium sp.
CCGACAATATCTCCCGCTCTTACAGAAAGAACGCCTATCTCGTCTTTTTTTCTTGCAGAATTAGCCGAATGTCTGCCGTAAACGCCTACGTCTTTAATATCTTTGCCTATTGAAGACGCCGCAACCTCAGCAAGTTTTGCAGCCGTTCCTGAAGGAGAGTCCTTCTTTTTATTATGATGCAACTCAACTATTTCTATATCATAATCCGGAATTTTTTTAGCCGCTTCTTCAACAAGTTTAAACAAAATATTCACGCCTACCGACATATTTGGCGAAAAAACTATAGGAATAATTTTTGAAGCCTCGTATATTTTCTTTTTTTGTTCTTCGGAAAAGCCCGTAGTGCCGATAACTACAGGCACTCTTTGTTTTACAGCCAAGTCTAAATTTTTTAAAGCGCTTTCAGGATTTGTAAAATCTATCAATGCGTCACTATCTCTTAAAATTTTTTCCAAATCAGTGACGGAAGATATTGCGGGAGTTCCCGTGCCTATAGCTTTACTGCCTTCAAATTCCAAAGCTCCTGATATTTGAATCTCGGAATCCTCTTTAGCTATGGCGATTATAGACTGTCCCATTCTTCCAGCAGCTCCGCAAATCGCTAATTTCATATAAAACCCCGATTATTTCAACAATTTAAAATCTTTTAAAACTTTTTTCAATTTTAACTTGTTAGATTCTTCCATTTCACACATTGGAAGCCTTATTTCTGAACTGCAAATACCAAGCATAGCCGCGGCGGTTTTTACAGGTATGGGATTTGTTTCCATAAACAAAGCGTTGACTAAAGGTAAAAACTTATAATGTATCTTTTTAGCTTCTTTAATATTTCCTTTCTCAAAAGCCCTTATAAGAGATAGCGTTTCCAAAGGAAGAAGATTAGATAAAACTGAAATTGCACCCATACCGCCTATTGAAAGAACGGGAAGAGTAAGAGCGTCATCGCCTGAAAGAAGCTCAATATTTGGGACTAAAGCCTTTAGCGCGCTCATTAGGGACAAAGATCCCGAAGCTTCCTTTACGCCGATGATGTTTTTGCAATCTTTGCAAAGTTTGGCTATGGTTGTAGGCTCTATATTTACAGAAGCCCTACCCATGATATTGTAAAGAACAATGGGAATATTAACCAAGTCCGCAACTTTCTTGAAATGTAAATATAAACCTTTCTGAGTAGGTTTGTTGTAATACGGAGCAACCATTAAAGCTCCGTCACAACCGACTTTTTTTGCAAATTGAGTAAACCGTATTGCTTCAGCCGTAGAATTGGAGCCTGTTCCGGCAAGAATCTTCATCTTGCCTTTTGCCTGCTTAACACAAAACTCTATAATCTGTTCGTGTTCTTCATGCGACAAAGTGGGAGATTCTCCTGTCGTCCCGCATGGGACAATACCGTTTACTCCGGCTTTATATTGGTTCTGAATCAGCTTCCCTAAAGCGTCAAAATCAACTTTCCCTTTTTTGAAAGGCGTTATTAGTGCTGTGTAAACTCCCGAAAACATAAATCCCCCGCATCAACTGCATTTAAGTTAAACTTTTACTATACCTTTAAAAGAAATAACAGCCGGACCTTCAAGAACTACGTCGCTTACTTTATCGTTCTCAACTGCCATAGAAACCGACAATTTGTCCCCGCCTCTTGCAATAACATTGACTGGAGACTTTGCAAACCCTTTTAGTACTGAAATAATCCCCGAAGCAGTTATACCAGTTCCGCAAGCCAAAGTTTCGTCTTCAACACCCCTCTCATAGGTACGCACAAAAAGAGTATTGTCTTTTGCAACTTGTACAAAGTTCACGTTTGTACCAGAAGGAGCAAACGCTTTATGATACCTTATTTCCCTTCCATATTTAAAAACGTCAATTTTCTTAATGTCGTCAACAAATATTACCGTATGCGGAACGCCTGTATTGATGAAATCAACGTCAAATTCTCTATCGCTTAGCCCAACTTTTATATTTCTTTTCAAATCTTTCGGTTCGTACAAATCAAGTTTAACTCTGTCGCCTGACAAAATCTCGGCATTTATGACTCCCGCGTAAGTCTCAAAAACCATTTGCGAATCTGCCACGCCTAAATCATAAGCGAATTTGGCGACCGATCTCCCGCCATTTCCGCACATTGAAGCGTGGGAACCGTCGGAATTGAAATACTTCATTTTAAAATCTTTGCATGAGCTCTTTTCCAACAAAATCAGCCCGTCGCCACCTATTGAATATTTTCTATCGCATAATTTTTTCGCAAGATTTTGATAATCTTTTTCAGAAATTATATTTTCTCTATTATCTATCAATACAAAATCATTGCCCGCAGCGGTAAGTTTTGAAAATTTTATTTCCATTATGTCTCTCTCATACATGGGTTTCATTGAGCGTCAAATCTTTATAGCTTGCTCTTTTCCTTATCAGCTTTGTCTGTTTACCGTCAACTAGCACTTCGGCAAGCAAAGGTCTGGAATTATATTCCGAAGACATAGCCGCACCGTAAGCTCCCGCACAAGTTACTAACAAATATCCACCTTGTTCAACTATTGGGAGCGTTCTATCTTTGCCCATAAAGTCTCCGCTTTCACATATGGGTCCGACTACGTCGGTTTTAACTTTTTTAGCGTTAGTTTTTTTGACGAGAACTATTTCATGATAAGCGTCGTATAAAGTGGGTCTTATCAAGTCGTTCATTCCCGCGTCGGTTATAAGAAAACTTTTTCCTCCTGACATTTTTCTATACAAAACTTTTGCCAAGAGATGTCCCGCGTCGCCGACTATTGAACGACCCGGCTCAAATATAAACTTTTTATTTTTATCAAAAACAGAAAAAATTTCAGACATAAGGCGTTTTGGAGAAGGAACTTTTTCACTTTTCTCATACTTAATACCAAGACCGCCGCCGCAGTCTATATACGAAATCCGCATTCCGTTCCTTTCAACTTCGTCAACTATCTTCTTTATTTTTTTAGCCGCAACAACAAACGGCTCAATTTCAAGAATCTGCGAGCCTATATGGGAATGTATGCCCACAACGCTTATATTTTTCTTTTTCTTTGCGGTTAAATACGCTTTTACAGCATCTTCATAAGGTATGCCAAACTTAGTGCCTTTTTTACCAGTTACTATGTAAGAATGCGTGTCTGGATTTACATAAGGATTTATTCTAAAAGCAATGTTTGCTTTTATCTTCAGTTTGGCAGCTATTTTATCTATAAGGTCAAGCTCTTCAAAAGACTCAACATTAAACATAAAAATTTTACTTGTTAAAGCGTATTCTATTTCTTCAGCAGTTTTGCCCACGCCAGCGTAAACTATCTTTGACGGATTAAAGCCTGCTTTTAAACATCTGTAAATCTCGCCGCCCGACGTAGTGTCTGCTCCCGCCCCAAGACCTGCGAGAATCTTTAAAATAGCTCCGCTAGAATTTGTCTTACAAGCAAAACAAATAAGCCCGTCTCTTAAAACCATAGCTTTTTTATAATTTTCAAAATTGCTTACTATCTGTTGTTTTGAATATACGTATGCGCTTGTTCCATACTTTTTAGCTATATCGGAAAGTTTTACATTTTCAATATATAAATCACTCTTTCTAAACTCAAGCATTTTATCCTCTCTGAGACAATGCAGTCAATCTATATATTTTATAAAACCTTTCATACACCGTCAACACATTACCGGTTCCCGAGTCAACTCTTGATTTCCGACTTAGGACTCTCAGCCTTTGGGAATGTTAGGATAAACTCTGTCCCTTCTCCCTCTTTTGACTCTACCTTTATCTTCCCTCTCATTTCTTTTATCACTCCTCTTACCTGCTGCATCCCTATCCCATTCCCTCCTTTCTTCGTTGTTCCTATTTCTTCCCCTTTCATTAACTTCTCTGCCATCTCTTTGGGCATTCCTTTCCCATTATCCTTCACCCTTATCTCTACTTCTTCTCCTACCCTAACTTCAACCTTTATCTCTCCTTTCTTCCCTTCTATTGCTTC
>JAISDY010000145.1 GCA_031264425.1 Endomicrobium sp.
GGTTTGTATTTGCCTCATTTAAGAAACGCTGTTTACGGCATGTTGTTAAAGGCGGAGGAATTTTATAATAAAACTATGCTTAGAAGGGCGTCTTGGAACGTTTTTGACTTTAACTGCGACTCGCGTGAGAAATATTTGTATGAAAGCAAGACGCAAAATATCTATGTGTCGCCTTCAAACGGCGGGTCAATCTTTGAATGGGACGTTTTTAAGTTTCACCATAATCTGCTTGACGTTTTGACAAGAAGATATGAATCTTATCATAAAAAACTTAAGGATAATTTGGGAAAAATGCTTCTTATAAATGACAATGATTCTCAAGTTCACAATATACACAGCGATTTAATAAGAGTGAAAGAAATGGATCTTGATAAGTACTTGGTGTATGACAAGTATAAAAGAGCGTCGTTAATAGATCATTTTTTTACAAATAACGTGACGTATGAAGAATGTGTGTTTGATCGTTATGAAGAAAAGGGCGACTTCTTTGCGGGGGAGTACAAATCTCAGATAAAGCATGACAGAAAATTTTTAAAAAAGAATTCAAGACTTGTCCTTTACAGATACGGAAAAGTTGACGGTAAAGACGTTAAAGTTACAAAAGAAATTTTCATTACTCCGAACGGTTACGGCGTTAAATACGAAATAAAGAATAATTCAAATGAAAATTTGGATATTTGTTTTGCTCCGGAACAGATTTTTGCGTTTACGTCAAAAAGCGGAGACGATTCTTCGGTTCTAAAGACTGTTGACATATGGAAAAGATACGATAGTTATTTAAATATGGAAATTGAAGTTAAATTTTCTGAAAAAAGCGAAGTTTTTGTTTATCCTATTGAAACTGTTTCAAATTCAGACAATGGATTTGAGAAAACTTATCAAGGAACCGTTGTGATTCCTCTCGTAAAATTTTTGATCAAGCCGAATGAGATTAAAACGTTTTCTTTTACTACAAGCGCAAATTTAAAGAAACAGAAAGGATTATAAAATTGTGAATATTTTTCTTGTTTCTTTTATCGGAGCATTGTGCAGCGCGGACATAACGGCTTTTGGGCAGTTTATGATTTATCGTCCTATATTTTGCGCTCCGATTATTGGGTTTTTTTCAGGCGATGCGATTACGGGTCTTTGTATAGGGATTATATCGGAGTTATTTTGGATAAAAACTATTCCTATGGGAGTAGCTGTTATTATAGACGTTTCAATGATAGGTATTTTATCTACTTTTTGGGCATGCACGTATTTCCCGGGACATAAAGATGCGGCAATTTTAAGCATACTTTTAGCTATTCCTTTCGCTTATTTATACAGATGGATTGATATATTGGGGAGAAAACTTAACGTTAAAATAATGTATTGGGTGGAAGGCGGCGTTAAAGATGTTAAAAATTGGCGTATAGAATTTGGCGTTTGGTCAGGGTTACTTCTTTTTCTTTTAAGGGCTTTTTTGTTTTATTTATTTGCTATTGCAGTCGGAAGCAAGCTGCTTTGTGATATTTATGCGGGACTGCCGAAATATATTTTAGACGGATTAGCGAAAGCATGGTATTTGTTTCCAGTGGCAGGTTTTGGAGTGGTGTATAATTTGACTAATATAAGAGCTTTATTTCTAGGGGATTCCAGAAATGATTAAACTGTATTCAAGAACTTTCATAAGAAGTTTTTTTCTGCAGTCATTGTGGAATTACGAGCGAATGCAAAATATAGGTTTTGTTTTTATGTTAAGACCAATTTTTGACGAGCTTTACACTGTGGAAAAAGAGAAAAAGGAAACTCTTTTAAGGCACATAGGATACTTTAATACTCAACCGTATATGGTTGGCATAATAGTGGGAATAGTTGCCAACATGGAAAAAGAAATAGCCAAGACGGAACCGGCTAATCGCATGGAAATAATACGCGATATGAAGAGAGTTAAAAGCAATATGGCAGGTCCTCTTGCGGCTATAGGCGAGCCTTTTTTCTATGGAGATCTTAGAACTATGCTGTCATTTTTGAGTATGGCTATAATGGTTATATTCGCCACTAGATTAGCAGAGTGTATTATTTTAGCGCCGATTGTTTTTATATTGCTTTATAATTCCTTACATTTATGGACGAGAATTTCTCTTTTATACGAAGGTTTCAAATATGGTGGTAACAGTATGAAAGCTCTAGTTCATTTTAACTCAATGTCAGATGTTATTCGTTTTGGAGTCTTTATAATGTTTCTTGCGGCTTTTTCTTTATATTTAGCCGTTTTTGGTTTTAGTAATGAAGGAAGACTTTTCAATTCGGGCTATATTGATTTATTTGTATATATAGCGATCTTTTTATTTTCGTTTTTTGCGGCAAGTAAATTCGGTCCGATATTTTCTATGTTTTCCGTTTTAATCATATGCATAATAATATCTGTTTTAGGAATATAAAAATGAAAGAAAAAATTATAGTCGTTTCAAATAAAGCGGGATTACACGCAAGACCTGCCGCGACTCTTGTTCAAACTCTGAGTAAATATCAGGCAGGCGTCAAAATTTTAAAAGATGATTTTGAGGTTGATGCTAAAAGCGTAATGGGTGTTATGGCATTAGCGGCTGCTTACGGAAGCAAACTAAAATTCATTGCAGACGGTCCTGATGAATATGAGGCTATTGCTGCCGTAGAAAATTTGTTTGATTCTAAATTTGGCGAATAGGAGCTGATATGTTTGTTGATAGAGATATAGTCCTAGAAGGTATTGCCGCGTCTCCGGGCATTGCCATAGGAAAAGTTTTTCTTCTAGAAGAAGAAGGTTTTTGTTTCATCCACAAAGAAATTCCCAAATCTTTTAGAGAAGCCGAAAAAAAACGGTTTGATGATGCTATAGAAAAAACTAGAAGCGAGTTCACGGTTACGTACGACAAAATTAATGATGTTCTTGGGGAAAATTACGCCCATATAGCAGACGTTCATCTTTTGATTTTAGATGATCCCACATTAAAAAAAGACGTATATAAACTTATAGCCGACGGTGTCAATGCCGAATATGCTCTTTTTAAAGTTCTTGATAAAATTATTCGTTCTTTTGAGAATATAAATGATAGCTTTTTCAAAGAAAGAAAAGTTGATATTCAAGACGTGGGGGAAAAAATTCTTGAAAATCTTTTTGGCAAAAAAGGGAAAAACCTTGCAACAGTAAATGAAGAGTCCATCATTATCGCAAACAATTTGACGCCGTCTGACACAGTATCGGTTAGAGGAAAAAAGATTGTGGGATTTGCTACCGATATTGGCGGAAAGACTTCCCATACGGCGATTATCGCACAAGGGCTTGCCATACCTGCCGTAGTGGGGCTTAAAAATATATCTTCGCTTGTTAAAACCGGCGAAACGATAATAATTGATGGCGACAAAGGCGAAGTTGTATTAAACCCCTCTTCCAAAACTTTGCTGCATTACAAAAATAAATACGATTTGCAATTGTCAAGAACGGTAGAATTAGAGAAACTTAAAAATTTAACGTCAGAAACTACGGATAATCACAAAATTTTTATTTTTGCCAATATTGACCATTCGGATGAAGTGCCGCTTATTTTGAATAAAGGCGCGGTGGGCATAGGACTCTACAGAACGGAAACAATATATTTTAATCGCGATTCTATCCCTAAGGAAGAGGAACATTTTGACACATACTCTAAAGTAGTACAACAAATATCGCCTTATGCCATTACAATAAGAACGTTTGACTTGGGAGGCGATAAACTTACTAAAATGGGATTATTAAATCTAGGTTTTGAATCCAATCCGTTTTTGGGATTAAGATCTATAAGATTGTGTCTTAAATACCCTGAAATATTTATAAGCCAGTTAAGGGCTATCTTAAGAGTTTCCGTTTTAGGAAAAGTAAAATTGATGTATCCGATGATTTCGGGTCTTGCCGAACTAAGAGCGGCAAACGCTATTCTTGACAAAGTGAAAGAAGATTTAAGAAAAGAAAACGTAAAGTTTGACGAAGATATGGAAGTTGGCGTTATGATAGAAATACCGTCAGCTGTAGCGGTGATTGATTCCATTGCGAAAGAAGTGGATTTTGTATCAATAGGAACTAATGATTTGATACAATATACGCTGGCTGTGGATAGGGTTAACGAAAACGTCGCCTATTTATATGATCCCATGCATCCGGCAATTTTGAGGTTTATAAAACGTATTATTGACGAAGGGCATAAAGCTGGAATAAAAGTTGCCATGTGTGGAGAAATGGCGGGAGAGCCAAAGTACACGCCTATTATTTTAGGCATGGGTCTTGATGAATTTAGCGTGCCTCCGTCGCAAATTGCGCCAATTAAAAAAATAGTAAGAAGTATTTCATTTGTGGATTGTAAAACTATGGCGGATAAAGTTTTAAAATTAGAAGATAGTAAGTCAATTTTAAAAGAGATTGATTTATTTTATGAGACAAGAGGTATAAATGCTTAAAGAAACTTCCTGCGGAGCTGTAGTTTATAAGATGACGCGAGACGGTGTGCCTATTTTTCTACTTGTTAATTCTAAAAGAAGCGACAGATGGGGGTTTCCAAAAGGTCATATTGAAAATGGAGAAAGCGAAACTGAAACCGCTAAGCGAGAAATTTTTGAAGAAACGGGAATAAAAAATGTAAAGTTTGTTGAAAATTTCAGACAAGAAGACGTCTATTTAATTAATGGCGCTTTAGATGAAACCAAAGGTCGCATAGTTGAAAAGCATTCGGTTTATTTTCTTGCTTTGGCTTTGGAAGATGCTTTAGATTTTGATAAAAATGAAATATCAAAAGTGGAATGGGTGGACATAAACAAAGCCCAAGAGTTTCTGTCTTTTGACAATCAAAAAAAAATTATAAAATTAGCTTACGATAAAGTTATTGGAGGATAGTTATGAGTAATCCGCTTTTGAAAGACAGCGTTTTTCAAACGCCTGTCAGAAACGCAGAAGTTATGACAGTTTCCGGTACAATAAACAAAAGTATAATTTTGTGGGTTTTGCTTGCCGCGGGCGCATTTTATTCTTGGACTCATCCAAACATTATAATGCCGTTGACGCTGCCTATCTTGTTAGGAGGCTTTGTCTTGGCTATAATTTCGTCTTTTAAGATGAATTTGTCGCCGTTTTTGTCGCCTATTTATGCTGTTTGCGAAGGTCTTGTTTTGGGAGTCATTTCCATTTATTTTGAAAAATCATACCCCGGCATTGTCGTAAATGCCGTGCTGTTGACTATGTGCGTTCTGTTTTGTATGCTTGCAGCTTATAAAACGGGGATGCTCAGAGCCACGCCAAGATTTAAGAAAATCGTTATACTTTCAACATTTGCCATAGCTCTTGTATATTTAATTGATTTATTGATGGGTGCTTTTGGCGCAAGAGGATTTAATTTTTTGTCAGATTCTTCGGGTCTTGGAATAATAATCAGTCTTATAATAGTTGCTATTGCCTCTTTAAATCTCATTATAGATTTTGATTTAATTGAACGATGCGCACAGTATGGGGCGCCTAAATATATGGAATGGTACAGCTCTTTTGCCTTAATGGTAACGCTGGTATGGCTTTATCTTGAAATACTAAGACTTCTTTCCAGAACGAGAAATTAGAAATGCTTGAAAAGACGGTGTTTTTTAGGGCGGAGTCAAATGCAAAATTACTTCCTCAAAGTATGGCTGAAGTTATTTTATCCGGTAGGTCTAATGTAGGC
>JAISDY010000011.1 GCA_031264425.1 Endomicrobium sp.
ATAATACGCAAAAGGTTCATCAGGGTTTAAATTGGCTAACGCCTTTTGATTTTACAAGGCAATTTCTTAAACCAGTCGCTTAACCCTTCAATAGTCTAATACCTTATGAACCCTTACATGTACTTGACAATTATATAATTATTTTATTAAATGATAAAGCAATCGCTGGAAGGGGTTGTAATCTAGTGTCTGCTAATGCAGACAAAAAAAGGAGTTGCAGTAATGGCACAAGGCAAAGTTAAGTGGTTTAACGACCAAAAAGGGTACGGATTTATTTCTAATGACGACGGATCAGGTGATGTTTTTGCACACTATTCGGCTATTCAGTCTGAAGGTTTCAAGTCGTTAGCAGAGGGTGACAGCGTTGAATTTGAAGTTGTAAATTCTGACAAAGGTCCTAAAGCGGCAAACATAAAGAAAATCTAAATTTGTTCTAAAAACCTTAAAGACAGGATTAAAATTTTTTTTAATTCTGTCTTTTTTTATTTATTACCTGAGTTTAAGAAAAAAAGAAGCCAGTCTCCGAATTCGGAGACTGGTTCTTAAATGAGAATATTATTATTAATATTCCGGCATTGGAGGCATTCCCACTCCCATCGGCGCTTTAGGAGATTTTTCAGGAATATCTGTCACTAATGTTTCTGTCGTTAAAACAAGACCTGCTATTGAAGCGGCATTTTCCAATGCGGTTCTTGTAACTTTCGCCGGATCTACGATACCAGCTTTTATCATATCCACATATTCGTTGCTGTCGGCATTGTACCCGAAAGCAGCGTCTTTTGAGCTTTTTACCTTATCTACTATTACAGAAGCCTCAAGACCTGCGTTTTCCACTATCATTCTTATAGGTCCTTCAAGGGCATTAAGGACAATTTCAATACCTGTCTTTTCATCCGCATCGTTAGCTTTGATTTTTTCCAAAACAGCTTGAGCCTTTAAAAGAGATACGCCACCGCCTGCGACTATACCTTCCTCTACTCCAGCTCTTGTCGCGTTCAAAGCGTCTTCAACTTTAAATTTCTTTGTTTTCATTTCGGCTTCAGTTGCGGCACCTACGTTTACCACCGCTACGCCGCCAACCAATTTTGCAAGTCTTTCTTGAAGTTTTTCTTTATCATATTCAGATTTTGTATCTACAATCTGCTTGCGAATCTGAGATATTCTTGACTCAATTTCTTTCTTATCGCCAAGACCTGAAACGATTGTTGTATTTTCTTTGTCAACCACAACTCTCTTTGCCTGACCAAGAAGCTCTATTGTGGCGCTATTAAGTTTCAGACCCGTTTCTTCGGTAATAACCGTCCCGCCGGTAAGAATTGCTATATCTTGAAGCATTTCTTTTCTTCTATCGCCAAATCCCGGCGCTTTTACGGCTATAACTTTGAGTGTTCCGCGAATCTTATTAAGCACCAAAGTTGCAAGAGCTTCGCCTTCAATATCTTCCGCAATTATAACGAACGGTCTCCCAGTCTGGACAACTTTTTCAAGCAAAGGAAGAATTTCCTGCATTGAAGAGATTTTCTTGTCTGTAATTATTATGTAAGGATTTTCTAAAATTCCCTGCATTCTTTCAGTATCAGTTACAAAATAAGGAGAGTTGTAGCCTCTGTCAAACTGCATACCTTCAACAACATCAAGAGTTGTTTCGGAAGATTTGCCTTCTTCAACTGTTATAACGCCATCTTTGCCTACTTTCTCCATAGCGTCCGCTATCAAGCTGCCTATTTCTTTGTCACTTGCGGAAATTGAAGCAATCTGAGCAATTTCTTCTTTATTTTTAACCTGCTTTGCTATCTTCTTAATTTCTTCTATAACCGCCGCAACAGCTTTATCTATGCCTCTCTTTATATGATTAGCGTTAGCTCCTGCGGTAATATTCTTAAGACCTTCATTTATTAAAGATTGAGCCAAAACTGTGGCTGTTGTTGTTCCGTCTCCAGCTATATCGTTTGTCTTAGAAGCAACTTCTTTAACGAGCTGAGCTCCCATATTTTCAAATGGATCTTCAAGCTCTATTTCTTTGGCTATTGTTACTCCATCATTGGTAACGGTTGGAGAACCAAACTTTTTATCCAGAACAACATATCTGCCTTTAGGTCCAAGAGTAACTTTAACCGCATTTGCAAGTTTATCCACACCTGCCTTCATAGCCTTACGAGCATCATCATTGTAAATTAACTGTTTTGCCATAGAATTTCCCCTTTTTCTCCATCATATTATTCAATTATTCCTAAAATATCGTCCTGAGACATTATAAGATACTCTTTGTCATCAAACTTTACTTCAGTTCCGGAATATTTTCCGTACAAAACTTTGTCGCCTACTTTTAAATCCAAAGCTATTATCTTTCCATCTTCCGTTTTCTTACCTTTTCCTACAGCCACAACTTCGCCCTCTTGAGGTTTTTCTTTAGCGGTATCTGGAATAATAATTCCGCCTTTTTTTACTTCTTTCACTTCTGCGGGTTTAACTAAAATCTTTTCGCCAAGTGGTCTAATCATTTCACTTCCTCCTTATATTTTTAGCGCTTTTTTAAATATTTTATTTTAGCGCTTCAATCTAACGACTGCTATTATACAACTAAAACTATGCGCTGTCAAGATTGGCGCAATACGCTCTATTTTAAAGACAATATCACTAATTCGGGAAGTTTGAACTTTCAAAATTAGCTACATTTTTGCCGTTTGTATAGACCGTTTCAAGTTAAATTCTTCTTTATATAATGCACTGCCAACAATCGCTCCAAAAACACCGCTTTGTTTAAGTTTAATAACATCATCTTCTGTGCTTATACCTCCCGAAGCTATAATTTTAATATCCTTTTTCAAAAGTTTTTTTATTACTTTATAGTCAGGTCCATAAAA
>JAISDY010000026.1 GCA_031264425.1 Endomicrobium sp.
TTTATAAAAGTTCCCTGCCCATCATAGCCTAAGGCAAATCCTGGCAGGGTCATACTTCCTTCATAAAGTCTAAGTTTTACATGAAGAGCGGGAACAACTGCTTTTATGTTTTCGTCCCCTATAAACTTATCTAATTCCCAAGACACTCCCAAATCTAAGGGCTTGAAAACACCAAAATTAATCTCTGAAATTACGTTTCCGTATGAGAAACACCTGAAATCAGCGCTGTACGAGCCATAACTTAATATGCCTGTGGTAGGCGTATCAAGCACATATGTTTTGGTGGCATAAAGAAAAGAAACACAACCTAAGACCGCGGCAAACGACCATAATATTTTCTTCAACATTTATATCCCCTCTCAGCCCGTTTAATTATATAACTTACAACGTCTAAAATCAATTTTTAGCTTTATAAAAAACTGATTAATAATGGTCTAGAGAGTTTAAAATATTATTTACAACTTGTCTCGGCGTTAATCCGTCAGTATTAAAGGTGTAATCGCAGTCTGAATATACTTCTTTTCTTAATTCTAAAAGTCTTTTTATTTCATCCAAAGGATTTTCGCGCTTTAAGAGCGGTCTTGTTAAGTCGGATTTGATTCTGTCATATATTACTTCCGGCGAAGCGTAAAGATTTATTATTATTCCCTTATTTCCTAAAAGTTTAATATTTGACGGATTAAGAACAGCTCCTCCTCCACAAGATATTACAGAGGGATGCTCTTGTTGCAATAAAGTCCTTATAATTTCTGATTCCATCTGTCTAAACTCTTTTTCGCCGAATTTTTCAAAAATCATGCTTATTGAAAGCCCTATTTTTTTCTCTATCAAAGCGTCGGTGTCAAAAAAAGCTCTGTGGAGTTCTTCTGAAAGGAGCTTCCCGGTAATAGATTTTCCGACACCCATAAAACCTGTTAAAACTAAATTCATTATAATGATTTTATCCTTTCTTTGTAATCGCTTACTCGTTTTTTAATATCTTCAATAGAGTCTCCGCCGAATTTTTCCGCTAAAGCCTTAGCAAGCTCTATAGCAACCGAAGCCTCAGCGATAACACCCGCAGCAGGAACCACACAAACGTCACTTCTAACAGTTTCTGCTTTTGCCGATTCTTTTGTTTTTAGATTTACTGAGTTAAGGGCATTTACAAGCGAAGGTATGGGTTTCATTGTACAAGTTATAACTATAGGCTCACCATTGCTCATTCCTCCTTCTATACCGCCAGCTCTGTTAGTTTCTCTATAAAAACCTTTTGGTTTATCGTAGAAAATCTCATCGTGAGCTTTTGAACCGAAAAGTTCCGCAAGTTTGACGCCATCTCCAAACTCAACAGCTTTCATAGCCTGAATAGAAATTAAGGCTTGGGCAAGACGTCCGTCAAGTTTTAAATCATGCTGGACATGGCTTCCAAGACCAACGGGAACGTTCTTAGCTATAACTATAATCTTACCGCCAAGCGTATCACCCTTTAAAGAAGCTACTTCTATCAATTTTTTCATTTTCTTATCAGCTTCAATATCTGGAGATCTCAGTTCAGAGCTTTCAACATTATCCCAAAACTTTTCTTTTTCAATTGAAACGTTTTCAACAGCAACGCTTCCAATTTGCGAAGTGTAAGACATAACGCTTATACCAAACTCTCTTAAAAGGTCTTTGCACACAGCTCCAGCTGCCACTCTAGCCGCTGTTTCTCTAGCAGACGCCCTTTCAAGAATATCTCTGAAATCTTTTAAACCGTACTTCATAAGACCAGGCAGATCGGCATGTCCGGGACGAGGACTTAAAAGAGGAACACTGCTAGACTCATTTGAAAAAGGCAGCATTATGTCCGCCCAATTTTTAAAATCTTTATTGAAAATAAGCATAGCTATCGGAGACCCCAAAGACTTGCAGCGGCGTATGCCTGATAAAATTTTTACCTTATCAGTTTCTATACTCATTCTTTTGCCCCTGCCGTAACCTTTCTGTCTTCTGGCAAGTTCTAAATTTATATTGTCAATATCTATAATAAGTCCGGCGGGAATCCCTTCAACAATTGCTACCAAAGCCTCTCCGTGAGATTCTCCGGCAGTAGTAAACCTGATCATAATTCTCTCCGCAACAAGTTAATGTATATGTTAATTATTATAACATAAGTATTTTCAATACAAAAATTCCCACGTAAATTTTAACGTGAGAGTTTTTGTTAAATATATGAAAAGTTTTTCTTGTTAAACTAAACGTCTTTTCTTAAACTTATGTTCAAAATATCCTGATACTTTACTAAACTTGAGCGACTTGGCGCAGAATAGAGAAATTGTAGAGTGCAATCTTATAAATCTTTGCAAACATTACACGTTGATTTTATTTTTTAAATACCCGTTTAAAAATATACCCGACATTTTTAAATTGAGATTTTACATCGCAATCTTGTTTAATCTCATTAGGATTCATATATTTTTTTATATCTTTGCTTCTAAGACATGCCTCTTCAAAAGATATTTTGTTATCCCTCGCATCAAATGCTGCGGCCTGCGTCATCGCATAAGCGTCTTCTCTGGATACGCCTTTGTCCACCAAAGAGAGAAGCGCTGTTCCAGAAAAAATAATATCTTTTGTTTTGTCCATGTTTGTCTGCATGTTTTTAGGGTAAACATTAAGACCTGACAATAACCCTTGCATTCTGATAAGCATGTAGTGTAAAACTATTGAAGCGTCGGGAAACATGATCCTTTCCGTGGACGAATGGCTTATGTCGCGCTCATGCCATAACGCTATATTTTCCATAGCGGTAACAGAATATCCCCTTAAAAGACGAGCAAGTCCACAGATATTTTCCGAAATTATAGGATTTCTTTTGTGCGGCATAGCAGACGAACCTTTTTGCCCTTTCGTAAACGGCTCTTCAGCTTCCGCTACTTCCGTCCTTTGTAAATGTCTTATTTCTACGGCAATCCTTTCAAGACATGCGCCGACGTGTGCCAAAGTGGAGAAATAAATTGAATGCCTGTCGCGCGGAACGATTTGCGTAGAGACAGGTTCTGGCTTCAATCCCATTTTTTTGCATACATACTTCTCAACGCTAGGATCCAAATGAGCCATAGTGCCGACTGCACCTGAAATTTTACCATAGCTTACGGTCTCAAGGGCAAAATTCAATCTATCTAAAGACCTCATAATTTCACTGTACCAAGAAGCCACCTTTAATCCAAAAGTCATCGGCTCCGCATGCACGCCGTGAGTTCTTCCCATTATAGGGGTCATCTTATATTTCTTTGCCAACTTTGCCGCTATAGCGGACAATTTTTTAGTCTCTTCTATAAGAAGTTTTGTAGATTGTCTGAGCTGCGCGCCGGTAGCTGTGTCTAAGACATCGGAAGATGTCATGCCTAAATGTAAAAAACGTCCTTCCGGACCAACGGTCTCAACAATGCCAGTAAGAAAAGCTATAACGTCGTGCTTAACCGTAAGTTCTATTTCGGCTATTCTTTTAACATTTATTTTTGCTCTTTTCTTTATGGTCTCCACAGCTTTTTTGGGGACTGTGCCTGACTTTGACATAGCTTCCGCCGCAAAAATTTCAACTTCAAGCATTTTTTTAAATCTGTTTTCATCTGACCAGACTGCAGCCATTTCAGGCTTAGTATAACGAGAAATCATTTTTAACCTCTTAAATTTTCTTCTATAACTTTTTTAATTGCCTGCGGGTATATTTTATGCTTTATTCTTATATTTCTAAATTTTCCAGACAATATCTGGAAAATTTTTTAATCATTTAATATTTCTTTTACTTTGTTTTCTAATAATTTCTTATCAGGTAAATATAACTGATATTTTGAAACAAAAATTTTATTTGAAAGTCCTCCCGTCGCATATTTTACAAGAAATTCATTTTTATCAGCGGCTATAATAATTCCTATTGGCTCATTATCACCTTCAACATTTTCTTCATCCTTAAAGTAATTCAAATATAGATTCATTTGACCAATATCTTGGTGTTTGACTTTTGAAGATTTTAAGTCAATAAGAACAAAACATTTTAATATTCTGTGATAAAAAACCAAATCAATATAATAATGTTCGTTATCTATTGTAATTTTGTGTTGCCTTGCAACAAAAGAGAAGCCATTGCCTAATTCTAATAGAAATTTCTGCAAATTATCAATCAATTTTTTTTCCAAAGTTCTTTCTTTAATAATTTGCCCTTTTGGCAATTCATAAAATTCAAAAATATACGGATCTTTGATGGTATCTTTTGGAGTCGCTATTTCCTGTCCTTTGTTTGCAAGAGCCAACACTCCTTTCTTATCTTTACTTAATGCCAATCTCTGAAACAATGCTGTTTTTATTTGTCTTCTTAATTCACGATAACTCCAATTCTCTTTTAACGTCTGCTTCTCATAAAAATTTCTTTCTAAATCGTCTGTAATCGTTACTAGCTCAACAAAATGTGTCCAGCTTAATTTTCCAGGCACTGCATGGAAAATTGGATATTTAATATAAAACTGTCTGCATAAATATATTGAACTTTTACTAAAACCATTACCGTTTTTATATTTCAAATCTTTTGAAATTTTTGATAACAAAGAACTTCCATAAACTGCCTTTTCTTTACCCTTTTGTTCGTATTCAACAATATATCTTCCGATTTCCCAATTTGCTTTTATCAATTCGTTATTTATAGCTTTAAAAGCATTTTCCTTTGCTCTTTGAACTAAGTTGGTAATATTATTGATAAGTTGATTGTACATCTTATTGTTGGTACGTTTCACTAAATACCTCTATATTTATCCTTATGCCCATTTAACCTCTTAAATTTTCTTCTATAACCTTTTTAATTGCCTGCGGGTATATTTTATGCTCTGCTTCTAAAACTTTTCTTGCCACATCTTCAGGGGTATCGCTCTTGGAAACTTCCACTTCTTGCCGCAGAATTATTTTGCCAGAATCATATTCTTCATTTGCAAAATGCACAGTTGCTCCGGACTTTTTTCCCCCTGCTTTTACAACAGCCTCGTGAACAAAATGCCCATACATACCCTTGCCACCAAATTTTGGAAGAAGAGCGGGGTGAATGTTTAAAATTCTCCCATTGTAAACTTTCAATATTTCTTTATCTATCATTCTCATATAGCCGGCAAGGCAGACTAAGTCGGTATTTGCGGCTTGAAGTTCAACAAGAATCTCCTTGTTAAAAGATTCTTCATCTTTAAAATTCTTTCTTTCTATACAAACAGATTTTATATTTTCTTTTTTTGCCCTTTCTAAAACAAAGGCGTTTGTATTATTTGAAATGACCAAAACGACTTCAGCCAAACCTTTTAATATGCCGAACTTATACGCATCTACTATAGCCTGCATATTAGAGCCGACGCCGGAAGCCAAAATTGCAAGCCTAATCATATAATTTCAACGCCTCTATCGCCTTTTTTAATATAGCCCATGGCTTTAGCGCCCTTGAAAAACTTTTTAACTCGCAAAGCGGCATCGGGGCGAACAATCAAAACCATTCCTATTCCCATGTTAAGAGTTCTATAAATATCATCTTGCGGAACTTTTCCTTTTTCTTGAACAAGTTTAAAAATTTCAGGAACTTTCCAAGA
>JAISDY010000030.1 GCA_031264425.1 Endomicrobium sp.
AGCTATAAATCTGAATAATATTATTATAGTCGGTCTTATCTGCTCTATAATCAAACCTTCCGAACCATTGGCAAATGGTTTTATCAGAAGATTTGGAATAAGTAAAAACATTAAAAAGGTAAAAATGATAAAAATAAAGACTATCTGAGAGGCGGTTATTACACTTTTTTGAGCCATAGAAGCTTTGTTTCTGCCAAGATAATTGCCTGTCATGATAGACATTGTCACACCAAACCCAACAAGAGGCATATATGCTAAATTGTAAGTATTCATGACAATATTTGAGCTAGATAATTCTAACTTGCCTAGAGTTCCTACTATAATGCTAAATAATGTAAACACCGATATATCTAAAAACATATGAACGCCGCTTGGCAAGCCAAACCTTATAAATCTTTTTAAGAAGTTAAAATTTGGTTTTAGTTGCCTCGTATTAAATTTAACGCTATTCTTTTTTGAGATGACTAAAAGTAGAAATACAGTAGATACAACCGCATATCCTATAATTGTCGCTAGAGCTGCTCCTTGTATCCCAAGTTCGTGAAATCCGAAATTTCCAAATATCAGCAAATAGTCTAAAATAATATTTATAAATATGCCTATAAGATTAACTAATAGAACTGTTTTGGTCTTTTCTCTTCCGGCGTAAAATCCTCCAAATGCGGATGAGACAAGATAAAAAAATGAGCCGTAGCATAAGACGTTAAAATACTTTGTTTCTTCTTGAGCAATACCTTTTGGATGTCCTATAAAATTGAAAATATCAGATGAAAATAGTGTGAAGAAAAAAATAATAATAGAACTCAGAAGGGCAAAATAAATAGCTTGCCAAATCGCTGGACCTATAGACTTATATTCTTGTTTCCCATTATATTGAGAAACAAAAACGTCAATATAAGATACGGTCCCTAAGAATATAAATAATATTGAGGTGTTTAAGAGTCCTGAGGGAAACGCGGCAGCGTAAGCGTCCTGAGAATACCATGTCAGAAAAAATCTATCTACAAAGTTTTGAAAAGCCCAAGCTCCTATTGAAATTGTAAGCGGTAAGGCTATGCTAAGAAACTCAAAGTACCCGGCTTTTGCTCTCCATCGTCTAGCAATATATTTAAAAATCATAGCAGATATTATATAAAATTTTTTATTCGTCATGTTTTTTGATTTTTTTTGGTGAAAAATATAAAATCTTTGCATAAAATAAAGGAATTTTATGACTGATTTTATATATTTAAAACATATCTCTGTCTTGCGGGATGATAGAAAAATTTTAGATGACATTACTTTAAATATAAAAACAGGTGAGAATGCGGCAATAATAGGTCCTAACGGTTCTGGAAAATCCACGTTTATAAAGCTGATTACTCGTTCTATTTATCCTTCTTACACAGGAGCGGGTGTCTGCAGGTTGTTTGGGCGCAATGTTTGGAACGTGGAGGATTTGCGCAGTATGCTTGGCATAGTTACAAACGAGCTTCAATACAACTTTCACAACGAAATAACGGGATTTGACGCTGTGTTGTCTGGATTTTTTTCAAGCATTGGAGTATATAAAAATCATATTGTCACAAAAGATATGATTAAAAAAGCAGAACAGACAATAGATTTAATGGAAGTGTCATGTTTAAAAGATAAAAAACTTGAGACCATGTCGTCTGGAGAAGCAAGAAGATTTTTAATAGCAAGGGCGCTTGTCAACGATCCAAAAGTGTTGATTTTGGACGAACCTTCCAATAGTTTGGATATAGCCTCATCGTTGAATCTTCATAAAATTATGAGGAAGATAGTGGCGACTGGCGCCAATATAATACTTGTAACGCATTTAGTATCAGATATTATTCCTGAAATTAACAGATTTGTGTTTTTTAAAAATGGCAAAATTTTTGCCGACGGCTCCCGCAAGAATGTTTTTACAAACGAGAAACTTTCTTCTCTTTTCGGCATCAATGTGAAAATCAGTGAAAATAACGGCTTTTGCGGTATTATTACAATATAGAGGTATAACAGGATAAATAATGAAAAAGTGGATAAAAATTGTTCTGGTTCCTTTAGGTTTTTTTATTTTTATAGGAGCATTAGTCCTTTTACATAATCAATTAAAAAATCTTAGTTATGTTGATGTTATAAATGCGTTAAAGGCAATCCCTGCTGTAAGAATTGCAATAGCATTGTGTTTGGCATTGTCGTACTACTTAGTTTTAGGCGGTTATGATATTGTCGCATTTAAGTTTATTGACGCTAAAGTTCCAATAAAGCCTAAAGATATAATTTTTACGTGTTTTATAAGCAATGTTTTAGCCAATAATACCGGTTATTCCATGCTTTTTGGCGGATCTATAAGATATAGGCTTTATTCTTTGTACAACATTTCAATGATTGACGTTACAAAAGTGCTTCTGTTTTCTTCTGCGACAATATGGCTTGGGCTTTTGGCTGTGGGCGGGATCATTTTTACTTTTGCGCCTGTTTCATTGGAGAGCGTGTTTAATTTAAATATTTCAACAAGAATAATCGGACTGATTTCCGTAGCTATTTTGATTTTGTATGTTTTATTAAGCACCCTCCATTCAAAGCCGCGCAAAATTTTTAAATGGACCATCTCTTTCCCAAACATAAAGATTGTAACGGCTCAAGTGTTGCTTGCCACAAGCGATTGGCTTATTGCTTCCCTCACTCTTTTTGTCCTTATGCCTGAAGGATATATATCATATTTTGTGCTACTTAAAGTTTTCCTTGTATCACAATTTCTTGTGATTATAAGCCAAGTGCCGGGCGGAATGGGCGTTCTTGAAACGTCAATAACTCTTTTAATGCCAAATTCTGCAAATAATCCCGGCATTATAAGCGCACTTCTTGCATATAGGGCGGTATTTTATTTCTTTCCACTTTTAATAGCTCTTGTTATGTTAGGAGCTTTTGAATTTATGGTTTTTACTAAAAAATTCAATAAAACGGCGAAAATTTTTGGAAAAACAGTTTCGTCAGTTGTGGTTCAAGTTATAGCTTTATGTTCTTTTTTTGTGGGTATGATAGCCATGTTTTCGGCATCAACTCCGTTTAATGTTGATCAATTAAAGGCTATTATAAACTTACTTCCCTCGTGGTTTGCGGATTTATCGCACTTCTTACTGAGCATTACGGCAATAGGTATCTTATTTATATCTCGCGCTTTACAGCTTAGGATTAAAAAAGCGTGGGGCATATCCTGTTGTTTGGTATCTTTTGCCATAGCTTTGATACTTATTGTTGGAGAGCCAACTTTGGTTCTTATGTGTTTTGTATCTCTATTGGTTGTTTTATTGTTTTCAAAAAAATATTTTTACAGGGATATCCCTATACTCAAAACAGATTTTAGCTCATGGTGGCTTTGTGCGGTTGGCGGAGTGTTCGCATTGTCTGTTTGGATAGGGTTCTTTGTAAATAGACAAGACATTTTTTCTTGGATACACCTTGATGTGTTTTTTAGCAGTCTTTTAAACACTAACGATGCAGCGAGATTTTTAAGAGCAAGTTTTGGGATCGGCGTTATAATATTAATAGTGATTGTTGAGCAAATACTTAAAAACTTTTTTAATAAGCCCATGTTGTTCACAAAAAAAGATATAGAGGCAATAGCGCACTCTTCAGATTATGCTTACTCACTGTATGCTTTGGCTTCGGATAAGGAATTTATAGTAAATGACGAGAAAGACGCATTTATAATGTATGCTAAGTCAAAAGATAGCTGGATTGTTTTAGGAGACCCGGTCGGAAGAAATTTTAGTAGGAATGAGCTTCTATGGAAGTTTAAAGAGATTACCGACAAAGCCGCAGCTAAGCCCGCATTTGTCGGTATAGACGGGAAGTATGCGCAAATTTATGATGACATCGGGCTTGATATTTTTGACATAGGTCAGGAAGCAAAAATAGAGTTGAAAAAATTTAACACATATAAAGAAAATTTTAAAAGTTTCCATGATTTGGAAAAGAAGATAGAAATGGATGGGATTACTTATAAGTCTTTGAGTGCGGATATGTTCAGCGGGTATAAAGCTGAATTTGCAGAGATAAATAAGCAGTGGGTAGAAGATAAGCGTTATTTTGAAATGAACTTTATACCGGGAAAGTATGATGAAAGTTATATGCAATATATGGACTTTAGCGTTTTAGAAAAAGATGGAAAAGTTTGCGCTTTTTCAATTTTCTCAAAAACAGACAATAAGCACGAAATATCTTCAGGCATAGTGAGATATGTGAAGAGCGAATACGATTTATTTTCCTATATACTATTTAAAAATATTATATACGCTAAAGACGAAGGATATAAATGGTTTGATTTAGGGCTTGCTTATTTTAATAGGGTTGATAATAGCGGAGACGTCTCAAAATATTTTGCCAAGATGTTTATGTTTGCCGAACATTTTAAATACGATATTGCGTCTTTAAGAGAGTTTAAGGATAAATTTTCTCCTCTTTGGCGCAATAAATACGTGGCTATACACCCGGACAAATATATCGTTTCATTCATTAAAAATTTTACGGTTCTTATTTCTCCTAAGAAAAGCGTTGACAGAAAGAGCTTTTTTAGAAGGATTTTTAGAAGATGAAGACATGGGATATTTTTTATCAAAATATTGTTCAAACTGGTTTAGTGAAATCCAAAGATAAAGTCGCACTTGCTGTTTCCGGCGGACAAGATTCTATTTGTATGCTTCATATGTTTTGGCGTTTGGCAAAAAAAATGCGGATAGAGCTTTTGACGGTAAATTTTAATCACAATTTAAGAAAAGCGTCTGCTAAAGAAGCTCAAATAGTTAAAAATTTGTCAAACAAACTTGGAATTGATTGCATTTTAGAAAATATCAACGTAAAAGAATATTCTAAAAAAGAATCTATATCTATTGAGACAGCCGGACGAAACTTAAGGTATTTGTCGCTTGAAAATATAGCCAAAAAATATAAATGTAATAAAATTTCTACCGCTCACAACGCCAATGATAATGCCGAGACTGTTCTAATGTGGCTTCTAAGGGGAAGCGGAAATTTCGCAGGGATACCTCAAGAGAGGAACATAGACAAAAAGCTCAGTATTATAAGACCGTTGCTTCCTATTAAAAGGAAATTGATTGAAGATTACATAAGTGCGCATAAATTGCCTTTCTGCACAGACAAGTCCAACTTTTCCGATGTCTATACACGCAATAAAATAAGGCTCTCTATTATTCCTTTGTGTGAAAAGATAAATACTATGGCTGTTGAACATATCTTTAATTTAAGCCACATACAGGCTATAGAAAACGCTTATTTAGAAGAAATCACGCTTAAATGTTTGAAAAAATGCGTAAAATTTAGCAAAAGACAAATTTTGCTTGATTTAACAATGTTTTTGCAGTATAATGAGGCGGTTCAATACAGAATTTTGAAGAATATTTTGCCTCAAAAAAAGTACAAGTCTTATATCAATTTAATAATGTATAAAATTTTATCGTCAGATTTATCCGTTTATAAGGTATCGGACGATTGGAGTTTCTGTGTTAAGCCAAACAATAAAGCATATTTTATAAAGGGTAAAGAAGATGACATGTAAGCAACATAGCTATAGTAATGTTGATGTTTTGATTTCTGCTGAAGATATTCGTAAAAAAGTTTTGGAAGTGGGAGCGCAAATATCTAGGGATTATGAAGGAAAGAATGTCCTTATAATTGCAGTTTTGAACGGCGGCTTTATTTTCTGCGCGGATTTGGTGCGCAGTTTAGATTTAGAATGCAAAGTTGATTTTATTTCCGTTAGCTCTTACATAGGCACACAAACGCAGGGAAAGGTGAAAGTAGTTTCAGGCATCAAAGAAGATATTATCGGTAAAGATGTCGTCATAATTGAAGACATTGTTGACAGAGGTTTTACTTTAGATTTTTTGATAAAAGAGATATCTTTGAAAAAGCCTAAAAGCATAAAGACTTGCGTCTTTTTAGATAAGAAATGCGCTAGAGAAAAGGAAGTTGCCGTTGATTACAGTTGTTTTGAAATAGGAAATGATTTTGTGGTTGGCTACGGACTGGACTACAATGGATTTTTTAGACAATTACCTTATGTTGGGAAAATAAAGGAGTCGGTTTAATGAAGAAAAAAAGCCCATGGCATATACTTTTTTGGATAACTCTTTTCATAATTATATTTATGCTTATGAATTCTGCAGGGAAAAAAGGTCTAGAGACAGAACTTGAATACTCTCAGTTTAAGCAGTATATAAGAGCGGGTAGCGTATCCAAAGTTGTGGTTGGACAGGATTTTATAAAAGGTCAATTTAGAGATTCCGATGGAGTTTTAAAGAACTTTAGAACTATTCCCATGAATGACCCAAACCTTATAAAAGACATGGAGGAAAATAAAGTTCTTGAATTTTCTTCTATTGAAAAAGGCGGCTGGCTTAGTTCTTTGCTAGTAGGTTGCTTGCCGATGATCCTTTTCCTTTTTGTATGGTTTTTCCTTATGAGAGGAATGATGATGGGTAGCGGCAAACACGCTATGTCTTTTGGTAAAACAAAAGCAAAACTTGCAGGAAACAACGCCGCTAAAAAAGTTACGTTTAAAGACGTTGCGGGTTGCAATGAGGCAAAAGAAGAATTACAGGAAATAATAGAATTTTTAAAAGATCCTGCTAAATTTCAAAAATTGGGCGGAAAGATTCCAAAGGGAGTCCTTCTTTTTGGATCTCCGGGAACAGGGAAGACTTTGCTTGCCAAAGCCGTTGCTGGTGAAGCGGGGGTTCCTTTCTTTTCTTCAAGCGGCTCGGAATTTGTTGAAATGTTTGTCGGCGTCGGGGCTTCAAGAGTAAGAGATTTATTTGATCAAGGTAGAAAGTCCGCCCCATGCTTATTATTTATAGACGAAATAGATGCTGTTGGTAGGCATAGGTTTGCGGGTATTGGCGGAGGGCACGACGAAAGAGAGCAAACTTTAAATCAGCTGCTTGTTGAGATGGATGGTTTTGATACAAAAGAAGGCGTTATTTTAATTGCCGCGACAAACAGACCCGATGTGCTGGATCCTGCCCTTTTAAGACCGGGAAGATTTGACAGACAGGTTGTGGTTCCAAGTCCGGATTTAAAAGATAGAGAAGAGATTCTTACGGTGCATGCCCAAAAAATTAAGTTGGATAGCGATGTAAATTTAAATGTTATAGCCAGAAGAACTCCTGGATTTGTCGGTGCGGATTTGGCAAATCTCATAAATGAGGCGGCATTGCTTGCTGCTAGAAATAATCAAAAAGCCGTAAATATGAAAAATATGGAAGAAGCTATAGATAGAATTCTTGCTGGACCTCAGAGAAAGTCTCGTATGATGTCTGAAAAAGAGAAAAAAGTTATAGCTTATCATGAAGCGGGACATACTATAGTTGCAAAATTGCTTCCAACGGCGGATCCTGTTCATAAAGTTTCCATAGTGCCTAGAGGTCCGGCGCTTGGTTATACTCTTCAGCTTCCGGAAGAAGACAAATACTTAACTTCAAAATCTGAACTTTTAGATAGATTGGCAATACTCTTTGGTGGACGCGTTGCTGAAGAAGTGATGTTTTCAGAGATTACAACCGGAGCCCAGAACGATATTTCAAAGGCTACAGAAATTGCAACAAGAATGGTTATGGAATTTGGTATGAGTGAGAAAATAGGTCCAATGGCTTTACAAAGACCTAATGAAGAAGTTTTCCTTGGAAGAGATATTTCAAGAGAAGTAAGACACTCTGGTAAAACTTCGGAACTTATAGATGAAGAGATTAAGAAAATTATAGGCGGCGCTAAATCCAAAGCAACGAAACTTATTAAAGATAATTTAGCAGCGCTTGATAAACTTGTAAAGTATCTTTTAGAGAGAGAAAATCTTAACGGTGAAGAGGTTGATAAAATAATTAAAGGCGAAGAATTGCCTCCTGTAGCGGAAAAAGAGCCGGTAACAGAAGAAGACAGAAAAGAAGCCTCAGTTGAAAAAAAAGTTATAAAAGAAAAAATTGACGGCGGACAACAAGAAAGTGAAAAAATTTAATTTTGACAAAAAAAAAGCTCAAAAAGCCATAAGACTTTTGCTTGAATCTTTTGGAGAGGATTTAGAGAGAGAAGGTCTTAGGCGTACGCCTGAAAGAGTGGCAGAATTTTATAAAGAAGCTTTATCGGGAAATGAAGTTGATCCTTCAGAGCTTGTCCCTGTCCACTATGCCGCGGAAGAGCACGAAGAAATAATACTTGTTAAAGATATTCCGTTTTATTCTCTATGCGAACATCATTTGCTCCCTTTTTTCGGCAAAGCCTGTGTGGCGTATATGCCTCAAAAAGATAAAATAGTGGGGGTATCAAAACTTGTGAGACTTGTAGAAGTTTTTGCCAATAGGCTTCAGCTGCAGGAAAGACTTACAAAACAAGTTGCTGATACTATAATGAAGTCAATAGAACCTCATGGAGTCATGGTCGTTATTGAAGCAGAGCATTTGTGCATGACAATGAGAGGCGTTAAAAAGCCCGGAGCTAAAATGCTTACTTCAGCTATGAGGGGAATATTTTTAAAAGACGTGAGAACTAGGTCTGAAGCTATGTCTCTTTTGGGAAGATAGAATTGATAATAAGAAAAGCTGCGATAAATAATTTTAGCGATGTTTTAAAACTTGTAAAAAATACAGGTTGCAGCTCTGCAGTTTATGAATCTTTGGCAAATAAAGGCGTGCTTGAACCTATAATTATAGAGAAAATAGATAATAGAGCGGCAAATATTTTAAAACAAGAGGCTATTTCTGTAGGTGCGGATGTAGCTTTGAATGAGAATATCAGCAGGTTTAAACGGGGATTTTCAGACATAGTGTTGTTTGCGACTCGATCTCAACTAGGCAAACTTGTTTCCAAACTTAGTTTGCAACCTTTTGGGTTAAAACAGATTGGCGACGATTTAAAGAGAATAATAACCAAAAGAAAAGTTTTTAGATATAGAAACAAATCTTTGGATTTATCAAAGCCTGTCGTTATGGGCATAATTAACTTAGACCCTAATTCTTTTTCAGGCGATGGGTTAACGGATCCCGATAAAGCTTTAGAGCAAGCTGTTGAGTTTGAAAGGTTTGGCGCTGGCATTATAGATATAGGTGCGGAATCTTCAAGACCGGGCGTAAAACTTATTGATCCAGAAACTGAGATTAAAAGGTTGCTGCCTGCGTTAAAACGAATAAGAAAGCATGTTAAAATCCCTATTTCTATAGATACTTACAAATATGAGACGGCAAAAATCGCATTGTCAGAAGGAGCTGATATAATAAACGATATTTTTTCTTTAAGAAAAGGTAAAGATAAACTAGCCAAACTCATTGCTGACTATAAAGCGGGATTGATTCTTATGCATATGAAGGGAACACCAAAGAATATGCAAGTTAAACCTGAGTATAAAAATTGCACTTCTGAAGTTTATGAATTTCTTTGTAAGAGAAAGTCTTACGCTATGAGATTTGGAATAAAAGAAGATTATATTGCCGTAGATCCGGGACCAGGGTTTGGAAAGACGGTTAAACACAATATAGAG